>DATKJN010000123.1:0-2588 GCA_035543655.1 Burkholderiaceae bacterium
CGGGGCGCCCGCGGTTCAAGCCGGCGACCAGCGCGCCTTCTTCCACCAGCTCGGCGCGCGATGTGTTGACGAACAGTGCGGTGGGTTTCATGCGCGCCAGATCGGCTGCCGTGACGGTGGCGCGTGTTTCGGGCGCGAGCCGCAGGTGCAACGACAGCACATCGCTGGTCTCGAACAATTGGTCGCGACTGTCGGCGGCTTCGCAGCCCGCGGCCACGGCCCGCTGGCGCGAGGCTTCGCTGCCCCACACGATCACCCGCATGCCGAACGCGCGGCCGTAGCCGGCCACGAGCTGGCCGATCTTGCCGAAGCCCCAGACGCCGAGCGTGCGGCCTTTCAGCACCATGCCCAGGCAGAAGTTGGGCGGCATCGAGGCGGCCTTCAAGCCCGACTGCTGCCAGCCGCCGTGCTTGAGCGTGCCGATGTACTGCGGCAGCCGGCGCATCGCCGCCATCACCAGCGCCCAAGTGAGTTCGGCTGCCGCCACCGGCGAGCCGGCACCTTCGGCGACCGCAATGCCCAGCCGCGTGCAGGTCTCCACGTCGATGTGCGGCCCGACGCGGCCGGTTTGCGAGATCAACTTCAGCTTGGGCAGTTTCTCGAGCAGCTGCCGCGGAAAGTGCGTGCGCTCGCGGATGGTCACCAGGATGTCGGCGTCACGCAGCCGCACCGAGAGCTGACCGATGCCCTTGACCGTGTTGGTGTGGACCTTGGCGTTGTAAGCCTCCAGCCTCGGCGCGCAACGCAGCTTGCGCACCGCATCCTGGTAGTCGTCGAGGATGATGATGTTCATGGCCGCGGCCGATTGTGCCCGCTCCGGCACGCCCGACTGACCCGCGCTAGCATCCAGTTTCATCATCCAGGAGACCTGTGACCATGCCCGTTTCAATGTACACGGCCAGTGTGCCCGTTTTCATCAAGACGCTCACCAACATGGCAAAGTGGCTCGACAAGGCGGAGGCCCACGCCCAAGCGAAGAAGTTCGACCCGTCGGTGTACATGACCTTGCGCCTGGCGCCCGACATGTTGCCGTTGCCCTCGCAGATCCGCATCGCGGCCGACGCCGCCAAGGGTGCCGCGGCAAGGCTGGCCGGCATGGACATCCCGGTGTTCGAGGACAACGAAACCAACATTGCCGAACTGCGCGAGCGCATCCGCAAGACGGTGGCGTTCCTCGAAAGCGTGCCGGCGAAATCGATCGAGGGCAGTGAGGAGCGCGAGATCGTGATCCCGGCGCGCAACCGCGACCCGCGCCGCATGAAGGGCGAGTTCTATCTGAAGCACTGGGCGTTGGCCAACTTCTTCTTCCACGCCACCACGCTGTATGCGCTGCTGCGCCACAACGGCGTCGACCTCGGCAAAGCGGACTTCCTCGGCGCCGACTGATCGCGCAGCGGCGCGGTTGTTTTTCAGCGTTTCGTCGCATGGCAAACGCGCAGCGTTGCAGTAGGCTGCGCGCACGCCGCGGGCGCCGTGCCGCGCCTGCGCGAGGAGACACACGATGAAGTGGTTAAAGGGGTCCTTGTGGGCCCTGGTTGGCATGGTCGTGCTGCTGGGGTCGGTGGCCGGCATCTACACCACGCGCGCCATGCCGGTGATCGACGGCGAACTGCGTGTCACTGGTTTGCAGCAGGCGGTGCGCATCGAGCGCGATCCCCACGGCATTCCGACCATCAAGGCGCAGAACCAGCACGACCTGATGTTCGCGCTGGGCTTCGTGCATGCGCAAGACCGTTTGTGGCAGCTCGAGACGCACCGTCGCATCGGCTCCGGCCGGCTGGCCGAGGCCTTCGGCGAAGCCGCGCTCGAGTCCGACAAGTTCCTGCGTGCGCTCGGCGTTCGGCGCGCCGCCGCCGCGCAGTGGGCCCGCGCCAGCGCCGAGTCGCGCACCACTGTGCAGGCCTATACCGATGGCGTGAATGCGTTCATCGCGAACCATGCGCGCGCCCGGCCGCCGGAGATGCTGATCCTCGGCGTGCCGCTGCAGCCGTGGGAGCCGGTGGATTCGCTGGCGTGGTCGATCATGATGGCCTACGACCTCGGCGGCAATTGGAGCGGCGAGTTGCTGCGCCTGCGCATGGCGCTGAAGCTGCCGGCTGAACGCATCCACGAACTGATGCCACCGTACCCGGGGGAAAAGGCGCTGACCCGCACCGATTTCTCGGCGCTGTACCGCGCCCTCAAGCTCGACGCCAGCACCGCCACCGCGGGCCTCGACGAGCGGCTCGATCGCTTGATGGCGTCGGCGCCGCCATCGGGCATCGAAGGCGTCGGCTCGAACAACTGGGTCGTGTCGGGCAGCCACACCACCACCGGCACGCCGCTGTTGGCCAACGACCCGCACCTCAAGCTCACGGTGCCGGCGCTGTGGCACTTTGCGCGCCTGGAGGCGCCGGGCTTCAAGGTGGCGGGCGCCACGATGCCGGGCCTGCCGCTGGTGGTGCTGGGGCAGAACGAACACATCGCGTGGGGCTTCACCAACACCGGCCCCGACGTGCAAGACGTCTACATCGAGCGAGTGCACCCGGCCGACGCCAACCTGGTTCAGACGCCCGCCGGTTGGGCCCCACTGAAGGCCTACACCGAAG
>DATKJN010000124.1:0-9889 GCA_035543655.1 Burkholderiaceae bacterium
CAAACACCGCCGCCGCGGATGCCAGCACCCACGCCAGCCGTGCGTTGGCCTTGCGCTGCGGATCGGTGCGTTGGCTGCTCGACGTCATCGCGGCAACGGTGTCAGCCGATCACCTTGGTCGCGCTGGCGTCGAGCTTGGGCGGTGTCTCGAAGGTATGCCACGGAGCGGGAGAAGGAATCTCCCACTCCAGGCCCTCGGCGGATTCCCACGGACGCTGCGGCGCCTTCTCACCCTGGCCGCGCATCATCGGCAGCGCGACGAAGAAGAAGAAGTACACCTGCGCGAGGCCGAAGCCGAAGGCGCCGATCGACGCCAAAGAATTGAAATCGGCGAACTGCAACGGGTAGTCCGCGTAGCGGCGCGGCATGCCCGCCAACCCGAGGAAGTGCATCGGAAAGAACGTGATGTTGAAGAAGATCAGCGAGGCCCAGAAGTGAATCTTGCCGCGCGTCTCGTTGTACATCACGCCGGTCCACTTGGGGCCCCAGTAGTAGACGCCGCCGAACATGCCGAACAGCGAGCCGGCCACCAGAACATAGTGGAAATGCGCCACCACGTAGTAGGTGTCCTGCAACTGCTGATCGATCGGCGCCATCGCGAGGATCAGCCCGGTGAAGCCACCCATCGTGAACACGAACAGGAAGCCCACCGCCCACAGCATCGGCGTCTCGAAGGTCATCGAGCCGCGCCACATGGTGGCGATCCAGTTGAAGATCTTCACGCCGGTGGGCACCGCGATCAGCATGGTCGCGTACATGAAGAACAGCTGGCCGGTCACCGGCATGCCGGTGGTGTACATGTGGTGCGCCCACACGATGAACGACAGGATCGCGATCGACGCCGTGGCGTACACCATCGACGTGTAGCCGAACAGGCGCTTGCGCGAGAAGGTCGGGATGATGGCGCTGACGATGCCGAACGCCGGCAAGATCATGATGTAGACCTCGGGGTGCCCGAAGAACCAGAAGATGTGCTGGTACATGATCGGGTCGCCGCCGCCGGCCGGGTTGAAGAAGCTGGTGCCGAAGTGGCGGTCGGTCAGCGTCATCGTGATCGCGCCGGCCAGCACCGGCATCACGGCGATCAGCAGGTAGGCGGTGATCAGCCAGGTCCAGCAGAACAGCGGCATCTTCATCAGCGTCATGCCAGGCGCGCGCATGTTCAGGATCGTGACGATGATGTTGATCGAGCCCATGATCGAGCTCGCGCCCATGATGTGCAGCGAGAAGATGGCCATGTCCATCGACGGGCCCATCTGCAGCGTCAACGGGGCATAGATGGTCCAGCCGGCGCTCGGGGCACCGCCGGGCACGAAGAAGCTCGCCGCCAGCAGACCGGCCGCCGGGATCAGCAGCCAGAAGCTCAGGTTGTTCATGCGCGCGAAGGCCATGTCGGCGGCGCCCACCTGCAGCGGCACCAGCCAGTTCGCGAAGCCGACGAACGCCGGCATGATCGCCCCGAACACCATGATCAGCCCGTGCATGGTGGTGAACTGGTTGAACAGCTCCGGGTTGAAGAACTGCAGGCCCGGCCTGAACAGCTCCAGCCGGATGCCCATCGCCAGCAGACCGCCGACCATCAGCATCGCAAAGCTGAACAACAGGTACATCGTGCCGATGTCCTTGTGGTTCGTCGCGAACAGCCAGCGCCGCCAGCCCGTGGGATGGCCGTGGGCGTGATCGTCGTGGTGGCCTGCGTCGTGACCGTGGTCGAGCACTGCACTCATGAGCGGATTCCTTGAAGGCTTGAAGGCCGATGCGGATTACTTGCGAACGGCAACCACTTCGGACGGCTGCACGACCTGTCCGGTCTTGTTGCCCCAGTTGTTCTTCGTGTAGGTCGCAACCGCCGCGATGTCGGTGTCCGACAGATGCTTCCAGGGCGGCATCGCGCCGCCGGCGGCGCCGTTGAGCACGATGTTGAGCTGCTTGTTCTTGTCGGCGTCGGTGACGATGGGCGAGCCGTCGAGCGGCTTGATCGGGCCGGCGCCCTTGCCGTCGGGGCGGTGGCACACCGCACAGTTGGCGGTGTAGACCTTCTCGCCGCGTGCGATCAGGTCCGCCAGCACCCACACCTTGTTCGGATCATCGGCCTTGGCCGCCATCTCTTTCTTGCGCTCGTCGACCCACTTGGTGTAGTCGGCGTCGCTCACCACCTTGACGTGGATCGGCATGAAGGCGTGTTCCTTGCCGCACAGCTCGGCGCACTGGCCGTAGAAGTCGCCGGTCTTGTCGGCGCGGAACCACAGGTCGCGCACGAAGCCGGGGATGGCATCCTGCTTGACCGCCAGCGACGGCACCATCCAGGCGTGGATCACGTCGTTGGCGGTGGTGATGACGCGGACCTTCTTGTTGACCGGCACCACCAGCGGGTTGTCGACCTTGAGCAGGTAGTTGTCGCCGCTGGGCTTGCCGGAGTCGGACATCTCGCGGTGCGACACGTCGAGGGTCGAGAGAAATCCGATGCCCTCGCCCTCGCCCTTGAGGTAGTCGTAGCCCCACTTCCACTGGTAGCCGGTGGCCTTGATCGTGAGGTCGGCGTTGGTGGTGTCCTTTTGCGCCACCACCGTACGCGTGGCCGCGAAGCCCATGCCGATCACGATGATGAAAGGCACGATGGTCCAGGCGATTTCCACCGCCACGCTCTCGTGGAAGTTGGCTGCCTGGTGGCCTTTGGATTTGCGGTGCTTGAAGATCGAATAGAACATCACGCCGAACACGGCGATGAAGATCACCAGGCACACGATCAGCATCCAGTGGTGCATCGTGATGATGTCCTGGGCCAGCTTGCTGGCCGGCGCGTGCAGGTCGAGTTGGTTGACACCCGGACCGCCGGGGAGGTCTTTCACCTGCGCCATCGCCGGCACGGCCACCGCAGCGGCCAGCGCCGGCAAACCCTTGTTCCATTGGTGGCGCAGCGTCATGTGGATGCTCATGCTTGTCGAATGTTTGACTGTCGGTTTGTACTTAGAAGCGCAGCCGCAACGCCAGGCGCAGTTCCTGCGCAAGCTGTGCGCGCCACTCGGGACGCACGTAGCGGCCCACGCGGGTGTGCCGGCCCTCCCCGGACACCTCCACCAGCGAACCGTCGTCGCTGGCCGGTTCCACACGCACCCATTCGGCCCGGAAGCTCGCACGCTCCACGCCCTGGCCGCAGCGGTGCTCGATGGCCAGCTCGCGGCCGGCCAGCGTGATGGTCTCGCAATCGGTGGCATGGCGCGCGTACAGCGCGAACGCCGCACCGAGCATCAGCAACTCCAGGCCGGCAAAGGCCAGCACGGCGGGCGCACCGACGATCCAGAACGCGACGGAGATGCCGAGCGAGACCACGCACAACGACAGGTAGACGGCCACCAGCTGGCGCGGCGTGATCGAACAGTTGCGCCGCATCACCCATTGCATGCCCGCGGTCGACGAGCCTTCGAGCACGCGCCCGAAACGCCAGACGGCGCGATGCGCGGCGCTCGGCGCAGGCCAGGGACTCGGGGCAACGGTTGCGGTCATGGATAGCGGGGCGGCAGCGGCGGCAGTCCCTGCGGGCGTCGCAGCGAAAAACCTGTGGATTCTAGCGGAGCCGCCACCCGGTCAATGGGGTGAACGGGGTCGCAACAGGTCGGCGCGCAGGTCCTCCAATGCAAGCGTGGCGACCGGTGCCATCTTGGCCCGCGCACGCGGCCGCAGCGCGTGCCCGTAGACGATCTCGAAGCTCAGCGCCACCCGGCCGTCGGCATCGGTGCGGCGCTGCAGATCAGCCAGCAGGCGGTCACGCCAACGCGGCGTGCGCAGGCCGGCAAAACGGCCCGCATGCACATTGCCGCCGAGCGTGCGCAACTCGGCGAGCGCCGCCTGCGGGCTCGACCAGGTGAGCGTGACCAGCTCCTGGTCCATCACCGGGTCGGCGAACCCGGCGTGCACGAGCAGATCGCCCAGATCGTGCATGTCGGCGAACGGGTAGAACGCCGGCCCCCACCGCTTCTGCTCGTACAGCAGGCGCAGTTCGCGCAGGCTCGCCGGGCCCAAGGTCGAGAACATCAGGAAGCCGTCGGGCGCCAGGGCACGGTGCCAGGCCGCGAACACCGCCTGCAGGTCGGCACAGGTGTGCAGCATCATGTTGGCCCACACCATCTCGGCTGCGGCCGGATCGACCGCAGCTTGCAACACCACCGCCTCGGCTTGCGGGCCCCAGCGCCGGCGCGACCACCACGGCGGCAGGCGCGTGACGCTGCGGGCGCGCGACGCCTCGTCGGGCTCGACCGCGATGCGTTGTGCGTGTGGGTAGGCCGTGCGCACGGCAGCGGCGCTGCCCCCGACATGGGCCCACCAGTCGAGCCAGCGCTGCGGCGGATGTCGGATGATCGGCAGCCGCTCGGCCATCCGTCGGCCGACCTCGGCATGCAGCCACGGCGCGCTGGCGGCGCTCATGCGCGACCGCACGCGCACGGCGGCCGGCTCGTGAAAGTCTTCGAGCGGCGTGACGCGCGGAGCAGGCGGTGGCATGAGGGAACAGTATATTGAGCCGATGGCTCTGTCCGTTCACACGCTGCGCGCCGCGGCGCACCGCGCTGTGCCGCCCGGACTGTGCGCCGTGTGCCGCGACTGGTGCCAACGCGCCGTCTGTGAACCCTGTCTGCAGCGCTTTGCGCCGCTGCGCCCTCGTTGTGCGCATTGCGCGCGCGTGCTGCCCGCCGCCTTGCCGCGCTGCGGCGAATGCATGAGCACGGCCAGCGAATTCGGAGCGTGCCTCACCGGCGCCGACTATGCGGACCCGTGGGATCAGCTGATCGCGGGCTTCAAGTTCCACCGAAAAACCGAACTCGCGGCCGCGTTGTGCGAACTGCTGCTGCGCGCCGTGCGTGAAACCGGGCGCGACGCGCGGCCGGCGCTGCTGCTGCCGGTGCCGTTGTCGCGCGAGCGGCTGCGCGAGCGTGGCTACAACCAGGCCTGGGAGCTCGCGCGCCGACTGTCGCGCCGACTCGACGTGGCGGCGCGCGCCGACGTGCTGCAACGCAGCCGCGACACGCCGCACCAGATCGGCATGACACGCGCCGAGCGCGAGCACAACCTGCGCGACGCGTTCTGGATCGAGCCCCGGCAACGTTATCGGCTGCAGGGCATGCACGTCGCGCTTGTCGACGACGTGTTCACCACCGGCGCCACGGCGCACGCGGCCGCACTCGCGCTGACACGGGCCGGCGCGGCACGTGTCGATGTGTGGGTGGTGGCGCGCACACCATTGGGCGACGAGTGAGACCGCGATGTTCCGCATCGTCCTCATCGAGCCGGAGATCCCGCCCAACACCGGCAACGTGATCCGTCTGGCCGCCAACAGCGGCTGCGAGCTGCACCTGGTGGAGCCGCTTGGCTTTTCGATGGACGACAAGCTGCTGCGGCGCGCCGGCCTCGACTACCACGAGTTCGCCTCGGTGGTGCGCCATGCGTCGTGGTCGGCATGGTTGGCGCAGGCGGCGGCCGAGCGCACTGACCGCATCTGGGGCTTCAGCACGCGTGGCACGCAACGTGTGCATGACGTGTCGTTCGCGCGCGGCGACTGGCTGGTGTTCGGCGGCGAGTCGACCGGCCTGCCGACTGCGCTGCGCGAACGATGGGCGCCGACCCAGCTGGTGCGGTTGCCAATGCGTCCAGCGCAACGCAGCCTCAACCTCAGCAACGCGGTGGCCGTGGCGGTGTACGAAGCCTGGCGCCAGCTCGGCTTTCAGGGCGCGGCGTGAGCGCACCGCGGCCCGTCAGGTCTCGCTGCGTGCCTCGCGCATCATCAAGCTTTCGAGCGCCTGCTGTGGCGTGAGCTGGCCGCTCAACACCTGCGTCACCGCTTCGCACAACGGCATCTCCACACGCAGTGGTGCCGCGCGTGCCAGCACCATCGGCGCCGTCAGCACGCCTTCGGCCACGTGGCCGAGTTGAGCCAGGATCTGCGCCAGCCGTTGGCCGCGTCCGAGCGCCAGGCCCACCTGTCGATTGCGCGACAGGTCGCCGGTGGCGGTCAGCACCAGGTCACCCAGGCCCGACAAGCCCATGAACGTTTCGGGGCGCGCGCCGAGCGCGATGCCCAGGCGCGTCATCTCCGCCAGGCCGCGCGTCACGAGCGCGGCGCGTGCGTTCTGGCCGAGTGCCAGGGCGTCCGCGATGCCGGTGGCGATGGCCAGCACGTTTTTCACCGCGCCGCCGACTTCGACCCCGACGGGATCGTCGCTGGCATACACGCGCAGCGTCGTGCCATGCAGCGCGAACACCGTCTGTGCCACCAGCGCCGCATCGGTGCTGGCGGCGACCAGGGCGCTGGGCTGTCCGCGCGCCACCTCGAGTGCAAAACTCGGGCCGGACAACACGCCACACGCCCCCGAGTGCCGCAACTCGCGCGCGATCTCGTGGCCAAGCGCGCCGCTGGCTTGTTCGAAACCCTTGCACAGCCACAACACCGGTTGTTGGGTCGGCAGCGCGGCGAGTTGCTCGCGCAATCCCGCCATCGGCGTGGCCACGATCAGCAAGCCGTTCTGTGCAAACGCAATCGCTTCATCGCGCTGTGCCGTCAGCGCGAGCTCGGTCGGCAGCGCAACCTCGGGCAGGTAGAGGTCGTTGCGCGAGTGCTCGCGCATGTGCTGCAGCTGCGCTGCGTCACGCGCCCACAGCATCACGCGGTTGCGTGCGCTGGCGCTGACCGCCAGGGCGGTCCCCCAGGCACCGGCGCCCAGCACGGCGATGTGCATGGCTGGGCCGCGCCGCGAACTCAGGTGGCCGTGACGATCAGGCCGCTGCCGTTGCCGGCTGCGCCGCCGTTCTGCGCCGCCTGCTGCTGTTGCTGCGCCTCGTACATGGCCTGGAAGTTCACTTCGGTGAGCAGGATCGGCGGGAAGCCGGCGCGCGTGCAAACATCGGACACGATGGCGCGCAGGTACGGATACAGGATCTGCGGACACACCACGCTGACCACGCCTTGCAGTTGGTCCTGCGGCAGGTTGCGGATCTCGAAGATGCCGGCCTGCTTGGCCTCGACCAGGAACAAGGTGCGATCACCCACCTTGGTCGTCACGGTGGCGGTGACGCACACCTCGTACACGCCCTCGCTCACACCCTCGGCCGACAACGCCAGGTTGATGTCGACCTGCGGCTGCTGCTGCTCGAGCAGGATCTGCGGCGAGTTGGGCTGCTCCAGCGACAGGTCCTTGAGGTAGACGCGCTGGATCTGGAACACCGGGTTCGTATCGGCTTCGGCCATGGAGGTCTTTCGGAAAAATGAAACGGCCCGCAGTCGACAAGCGGGCCGTGCGAGTCCGGGCTGGGGGTCGATTATCGCCGAGCAGCCCGGTGCGAGCCGGGGTCACGATCCCGCGAGCATGGGCATCAGGCCGCCGCGCTGGTCGAGCGCCATCAGGTCATCGCAGCCGCCGACGTGGGTGTCGCCGATGAAGATCTGCGGCACGGTGCGCCGGCCGGTGAGCTGCATCATGTGCATGCGCTGCGACGGATCGAGGTCGACACGGATCTCGTCGATCTGCGCCACGCCGCGTTGCTTCAGCAGCGTCTTGGCCCGGATGCAGAACGGGCAGATCTCGGTGGTGTACATGCGCACGGTCTTCATCATCCATTCCGGGCCGTGGTGTTCTTGTGGCCCGCCCAACAACGATGCGTCGATTGTCGCCAGCGGCCCCAACCTTGGGGCGCGCCGGGGCTTGGCTGCCAATCACGCCGCGGCCGACTTCTCCAGTGGCAGATTGGCGTCGCGCCAGGCCTTCAGGCCGCCGGCGAGGGCGGTCGCGCGCTCGTGACCAAGCTTGCGCAATTCGCCCGCCGCCCGTGCGGCACGCGCGCCGCTGCTGCACATCAACACCACCGGCAGCTGCTTGTTGCTCGGCAATTCCTTGGCGCCTTGCAGCGAGTTCAACGGCACGTTGCGGGCACCCGCCGCATGGCCGCGCGCAAACTCATCGGGCTCGCTGACATCGATCAGGACCGCCTTTTCGCGGTTGATCAGGCGCACCGCCTCCGAGGTGCCGACAGACCCGCCGCCGCCGGAACGCGACAGCGTGGGCCACAACAACAGGCCCCCCGAGGTCAACGCCGCCAAGATCAGCACCCAGTTCTCGAGCAGAAACTTCGTCAGGTTCATCGCCAAGGCGCCGTGTTGCGCACGGATTGCCGGTGTTGCGCAGGGGCGTGAATTATAGAATTCGCGCCCCTGTCCCCCTTTCCACCCCCTCCGATGCCGACCCTTGTGCTGGTGCGCCACGGCGAGTCCACCTGGAATCTGGAGAACCGCTTCACCGGCTGGACCGACGTCGGCCTCACCGACACCGGCGTGAAGCAGGCTCAGGAAGCCGGTCGCCTGTTGAAGGAGTCTGGCTTCGACTTCGACATCGGCTACACGTCGGTCCTGCAGCGCGCCATCTGGACCTTGTGGCACACGCTCGATCAGATGGGGCGCACCTGGCTGCCGGTGGTCAAGGACTGGCGGCTCAACGAGCGCCACTACGGCGCGCTTCAGGGCCTCAACAAGGCCGACATGGCGCGCCAGTACGGCGACGAGCAGGTGCTGATCTGGCGCCGCAGCTACGATACGCCGCCGCCGCCGCTGCAAGCCGATGATCCGCGCAGCGAGCGTGGCGACCGCCGCTATGCCCAACTCAAGCCGGAGCAGATTCCCCTGACCGAGTGTCTGAAGGACACCGTGGCGCGCGTGCTGCCGTGCTGGAACGACACGCTCGCACCGGCGCTGCGCGCCAACCAGCGCGTGCTGGTGGCGGCGCACGGCAACTCGATGCGTGCACTGGTGAAGTACCTCGATGGCATCGGCGACGGCGACATCGTCGGGCTGAACATCCCGAACGGGATCCCGCTGGTCTACGAACTCGACGCCGCGCTCAGACCGACCTCGCGCCGCTACCTCGGCGACGCCGACGCCATTGCCAAGGCGGCTGCCGCCGTCGCCAACCAGGGCAAGGCCTGATCGGCGCCGTTCAGGGCGAGGGTCCGTCGCCGTCCGGGCGGCCGAAGAGCGCGCATTCGATGTCCGCGCGCAAGGTCTGCGCCAGCGCGCGCCGGTCGGCGTGCGCGCTGCCGCGGGCCGACAGCGCCGTCACGCGCACCTGGACGCCCCTTGCGCAGGCGATGGTCCACACGCTGTGCACCAGCGTGGTCGCACCGAGCCAACTGACCGCCGGGCTGTAGTCCAAGCCCGGCTCGGTGTAGCGCAAGGCCACCGGCTGCACCGGCGCCTCGGCGGCGATCGCGGCCTGCAGCAGATTGGCATGGAACGGCAGCAGGGCGCGGCCGTCGCCGGTGGTGCCCTCGGGAAACACCGCGACCACGTCGCCGGCGGCCAGCGATTCGGCCATCTGATGCACCACCCGCAGCGCATCGCGCTTGCGTTCGCGCTCGATGAACAGCGTGCCGACCGCGCCGATCAACCAGCCGAGCAGCGGCCAGTGTCTGACATCGGCCTTGGAGACGAAGCGCGCCTGCGGACACACCGCATGCACCGCCGCAATGTCGAGCCACGACACATGATTGGCCGCGACCAGCGTGGCGCGCGACCGGAACTGCCCTTCGGATACCAGCCCGATACCCAGGGCATGCAGCAGACCGAGCGACCAGCGCCCGATGTGCCCTTGCCGCCCCTTCGCATCGAGGCGGCGAAAGCGCAGCGCCACGATGGCCACGCCGCGCAGCACGTGCACCACCACGCGCGCCAGGCGCCACAGGCCAACCAGCGCGCGCACGGACCGCGTCAACGCTGGAGACGGCGAGCAGGCCGTCTCATCGTTCCACGACGGCGCGCGCGCCATCGCCACGCCCATTGGCCTGGTACGACACGCCGCCGGCCAGCACGGTGGTGCGCACGCGTCCGGGCAATGCGGTGCCGCTGGTCGTGAAA
>DATKJN010000125.1:0-4210 GCA_035543655.1 Burkholderiaceae bacterium
CGCGCCGACACGGTCGAAGAAGCGCGGCTGGCGGTGGAGCGCGTGCTGCGCGTGATCGCGCAGCCGTACACGCTCGACGTGCAGTCCGAGCCGACCGCGATGACGGCCAGCGTGGGCGCCACCGTGTTCCCGATCGACCACAGCGACCCCGACACGCTGCTGCGTCACGCCGACCACGCGATGTACAGCGCCAAGCAGGCCGGTCGCAACGGCTACCTGTTCTTCGATGCCGAGCACAACAAGCGTGCCGAAGAGCGCGTGCTGGCGCTCGGCCGCGTGCAGGAGGCGCTCGATCGCCAGGAGCTGCGCCTGTACTTCCAGCCCAAGGTCGATCTGCGGCGCGGCACGGTGCTCGGCGTCGAGGCCTTGTTGCGCTGGGAGCACCCGGATCACGGCGTGGTGCCGCCTGGCCAGTTCCTGCCGTTGATCGAGCACACTGGCCTGTCCGCGCGCGTGGGCGATTGGGTGCTCGGACAGGCGCTCGACCAACTCGAACGCTGGCTCGAACAAGGGCTGGATTTTTCGGTCAGCGTCAATGTGTCGGCACGCCACCTGCAAGAGCCCGACTTCGTGCAGCGACTGAGCGAACTGCTGGCGCGCCACAAGCGGCCGTTGGGCGAACGGCTCGAACTCGAGGTGCTCGAGACCGCGGCACTGGCCGACGTCGGCTACACGTCGATGTTGCTCGAGCGCTGCGCGGCTCTCGGCGTGCGCTTTGCGCTCGACGACTTCGGCACGGGCTATTCCACCCTCACCTACCTGAAACGGCTGCCGGTGCAGGTGCTGAAGATCGACCGCTCGTTCGTGCACAACATGCTCAACGACTCGCAGGACCGCGCCATCGTCGAGGGCGTCATCAGCCTGGCGCGCACGTTCTCCTGCGTCGCGGTGGCCGAAGGCGTCGAGACCCCGGCGCAGGCGCGCACGCTGCTCGAACTCGGCTGCGAGATCGGCCAAGGCGCCGGCATCGCCGCTGCCATGCCTGCCGCCGACGTGGCACGCTGGGTGAAGGAATGGAAAGGCCTGTTCGCGATCGCGCCGGCCGCCGTGGCCGCGCCTTCGGCAGGTCCGCGCGCGCGTTAGACGCAAACGATCGCGCCCGACGCGGCAGCGCCCGTAGACTGGCGACGTGCTGCCCAACGGTTTCGTCCAAGAACTCCTGTCGCGCGTCGACGTGGTCGAGGTCGTCGGCCGCCATGTCGAACTCAAGCGCGCCGGCACAGTGCACAAAGGGCTGTGCCCGTTCCACGGCGAGAAGACGCCGAGCTTCACTGTCAGTCCGAGCCGGCAGACCTACCACTGCTTCGGCTGCGGGGCGCACGGCGACGCGATCCGGTTCCTGGTGGAGAACCAAGGCATGCACTTCATGGACGCCGTGCGCGACCTCGCCCAGCGTGCGGGCGTGACCGTGCCCGAGAGCGACGCCAGTCCGGAGGAGCGCGCCCGCGCAGCCGAGCAGCGGCAGAAACAGGCCTCGCTGAGCGAGATCCTCGAGCGCGCCGGCCAGCATTACAAGTCGGCGCTGAAGTCGCATGCCCGAGCGATCGACTACCTGAAGGGCCGCGGCCTCACCGGCGAGATCGCGGCGCGCTTCGGCCTCGGCTACGCGCCCGCCGGCTGGCGCACCTTGGCGAGTGTGTTCGGCCAGTACGACGACCCCGCGCTGGTCGAAGCGGGCCTCGTCATCGTGCAAGGCGAAGACGAAGAGCAGAAGCGCTACGACCGCTTTCGGGATCGCATCATGTTTCCGATCCGCTCGGTGCGCGGCGAGGTGATCGGCTTCGGCGGCCGCGTCATCGACGATGGCGAGCCGAAATACCTCAACTCACCCGAGACCCCGGTGTTCGTGAAAGGCCGTGAGCTCTACGGACTGTTCGAGGCCCGCGCTGCCCTGCGGGAGCTTGGCTATGCCTTGGTGGTCGAGGGCTACATGGACGTGGTGGCGCTGGCGCAATCGGGCCTCGCGAATGCGGTGGCGACGCTCGGCACGGCCTGCACCGCCGACCACGTGGCCAAGCTTTTCCGCTTCACCGATCAGGTGGTGTTCAGCTTCGACGGCGATGCGGCCGGGCGACGCGCCGCGGCGCGGGCCCTGGAGGCGTCGCTGCCGCATGCGGCGGACCACCGCAGCGTGCGATTCTTGTTCTTGCCCCCAGAGCACGACCCGGACAGCTTCGTGCGCGAGCATGGACGCGATGCGTTCGCCCAGAAGGTGAACGACGCCGTGCCGCTGTCCCGCCAGCTGCTCGAGCACAGTGCGCAGGATTGCGACCTCGACACGGCCGAAGGCCGGGCCCGCATGCTGACGCAAGCCCGCCCCTTGTGGGAGGCCCTGCCGGACGGCGCACTGCGCGCCCAGCTGCTCGATGCCCTGGCCGAGCGCGCACGCATGTCCCAGCCCGACCTGGCGCGCTTGTGGGGTCGGCGGGTTGCCGCGGACCGTCGCCCATCGCGCCCGGCCGCACCCGACCGCGCCGCCACCGAAGGCACTCGGCGACAGCGCGACCTGCCATCGCCGGCCAACCCCATCGTCGGCGCACTGTTGGCGGACAGCCAGCTATGGCACGGGCTGGATGCAACCCAACGCGATCTGTTGCTGGCGCTCGACTCGTGGCACGGGCAAGCCATCCGATGGCTCGACCGGCATCTGGAAAACCATGGCGCGCAGGCCTGGCCGGCGCTGCGGGAGGACTTGGGCGCTGCCGAGTGTGCCGACTGGGCCGATCGTGCCCGCGCGCTGGTCGATCGGGCCGAAATGCCGCCCGCCTATGGCCTGGCCGAACTGCAGCAACTGGTCGACAACCTCGCCAAATTGCGCGAGCAGGCGCGTAGCGACAGCGTGAAGCAAGCCGTGATGCGGCAGCCCAACCGGTTTTGACGATTCCCGCTGTCTGGACGATAATTCGGGATTCGTTGCAGCGGCAAGAGTGACAGCAGCGCTGACCCCTACGGGCAGGGACCCGGCCACCCTTGACAGGGCACCAAACAGGCCAACATATCCCTCCAGGCGCTGTCCGGCTTCGAACGTTCACGCGATCTTGCCCGCCAGACACCTCCGCCCGTGTGCGGCCTATCGGCCCTGCGCGGGGTTTCGTGTGCCTGCGTTGATCGCAGATCCGGCTCAAGGGGGTGTGGCCTGCCGCCACCCGACATCCGATAGAGGAACCGCATGACCGCGAAGAAGCCCGCCGCCAAACCTGCGTCCAAGGCCAAGCCTGCTGCCAAGCCGACCAAGGCACACGCCGAGGTGAGCAAGAAGCCGACCAAGGCACACGCGCCCGCGCCTGCCGCCAAACACCCGCAGGCCAAGACGCCGGTGCGCGCTGCCGCGCCGGTCAAGCCGGCGGCCAAAGCCGCGCCACCGACGCACGGCAAGGGCGCAGCCAAGCCAGCTGCCAAGCAGCCCGTTCCGGCGCCCAAAGGCAAGAAGGGCAAGGAAGACCCCAAGGGCAAGAAGCCCGGCGAGGCGGAAGAGGACTTCAACGACATCGACACCGAGTTCGACGGCGAAGTCGAGCCCGAAGTCGTCGAGGCGGTCAAGGAAGAAAAGGCCAAGCCGCTGCGCATGAAAGTCAGCCGCGCCAAGGAGCGCGCGCTGATGCGCGAGTTCGGTCTCGACGAGGCGACGCTGACCGAAGAAGAGGTCGCCAAGCGCCGTCAGGAGTTGAAGACGCTCATCAAGATGGGCAAGACGCGTGGCTTCCTGACGCACCAGGAGATCAACGACCACCTGCCCGAGAAGCTGGTCGACAACGAGATCATCGAAGCGATCGTCTCGATGCTCAACGACATGGGCATCGCGGTCTACGAGCAGGCGCCCGACGCCGCAACGCTGCTGATCGCCGGCGGCACCACGACCACAGCCACCGAAGAAGAAGCCGAAGAAGCAGCCGAGGCGGCGCTGTCGACGGTGGACTCCGAGTTCGGCCGCACCACCGACCCGGTGCGCATGTACATGCGCGAAATGGGCTCGGTGGAGCTGCTCACCCGAGAAGGCGAGATCGAGATCGCCAAGCGCATCGAAGGCGGCCTGCAGGCCATGATGTACGCGATCAGCGCGTCGCCGACCACGATCAACGAGATCCTGTCGATGGCCAAGCGCATCGGCGACGGCGAGATGCAGATCTCCGAGGCGGTCGACGGCTTCGTCGCCGAGGACGAGGCCGACGACTACGTCGCCGAGGAGGACTACGACGAGTTCGACGAGGAA
>DATKJN010000126.1:0-2988 GCA_035543655.1 Burkholderiaceae bacterium
GGAACTGCGGCGTCCACAGTTGCGGGTTCTCGACCTTGATCTGGTTGATGAGGTCGATGCCGAAATTGCAGTGCATCGACTCGTCGCGCAGGATGTATTGGTACTGCTCCGCCGCGCCCGTCATCTTGTTTTGCCGGCCCAGCGCCAGGATCTGCGTGAAGCCGACGTAGAAGAACAAGCCTTCCATCAGACATGCAAAGACGATGATCGACTTCAGCAGCGTCTGGTCCGCTTCCGGCGTTCCGGTCTTGAAGTGCGGATCCATGATCGCGTCGATGAACGGGATCAGGAACTCGTCCTTGTCGCGGATCGACGGCACCTCGTGGTACGCGTTGAAGATCTCGCCGTCGTCCAGGCCCAGCGACTCCACGATGTACTGGTAGGCGTGGGTGTGGATCGCCTCTTCGAAGGCTTGGCGAAGCAGAAACTGGCGGCACTCGGGCGCCGTGATGTGCCGGTACGTGCCGAGCGTGATGTTGTTGGCAGCCAGCGAGTCGGCGGTGACGAAGAAACCGAGGTTTCGCTTGATCAGCCGGCGCTCGTCATCGGTGAGGCCGTTCGGATCCTTCCAGGTCGCGATGTCACGCGACATGTTGATCTCTTGCGGCATCCAATGGTTGGAGCAAGTGGCGAGGTACTTCTCCCACGCCCACTTGTACTTGAACGGGACCAACTGATTGACATCGGTCTGCCCGTTGATGATGCGCTTCTCGGCCACGTTGACGCGGCGCGTGCTGCGCACCGTCGCGTTCGGCACGACCAGCGGGACATCGGCGATAACAGCAGAGACAGGAGCCAGCGCAGCGCGGGGATGCTGCAGATGCGGCGACGAGAGGGCCGCTGCCCGCACCGCGTCCGATTGGGGATGTGCGGGGCTTCTCGGTGTGATCGTCGATGGCGTTCTGATTTCTTCGTCCCAGACCAGCATGTGAGTGCTTCCTGTGGTTGCGGATTATGAGAGTGTTGTGTTCAAACACCAAGCACTTCTTGACATTTGGACTGCTGCGTTGTTGCGTGTGTGCATCGTTGCGACGCGCTTGCGCAGCGCACACACGGTGTTCAGCACGCGTGCGCTGTGCGCACCGATGCGCATCGGCATCGCTCGTGTGCTCACTGACAAGCCTCGCAGTCGGGGTTGTCGATTGAGCAGAACTTCACATCTGACGCTGGTTCTGCGCTGGCCATGTCGATCTGCGTGCGCGCTTGCAGCGCCGCGGCGTCGAGCGCCGAGGCGCCCTCCGCGCCGGCCATCGACACTGCGTTGAGGGCCCCGCTCTTCACGGTGGACTTCTCCGCGTGGGTCGCGCCGACCGTGCGCAGGTAGTACGTGGTCTTCAGGCCGCGCAGCCACGCCAGCTTGTAGATCTCGTCGAGCTTGCGCCCTGAGGCGCCCGCCATATAGATATTGAGCGACTGCGCCTGGTCAATCCACTTCTGTCGGCGCGCAGCGGCTTCCACCAGCCACTGCGGCTCCACCTCAAAGGCGGTGGCGTAGAGCAGCTTGACCTCCTCGGGCACGCGATCGATGCGACGCAGCGAGCCGTCAAAGTGCTTGAGATCCATGACCATCACGTCATCCCACAGATTCAGACGCTTCAGGTCGCGCACCAGATACTCGTTGATGATGGTGAACTCGCCCGACAGATTGCTTTTGACCGACAGGTTGCCGAAGCACGGCTCGATCGAAGCGTCGACGCCGACGATGTTGCTGATGGTCGCGGTCGGTGCAATGGCCACGCAGTTGGAATTGCGCATGCCGTGCTCGGCAATCCGCGTGCGCAGCGCCGTCCAGTCCATCGTCGCACTGCGATCGACCTCGACGTAGCTGTTGGTGCCTTCGGCGCCACCAGCGCGTTGCTGAGCCAGCAGGTCGAGCGTGTCGAGCGGCAGGATGCCGCGGTCCCACAGCGAGCCGCGATAGCTCGAGTAGCGCCCTCGCTCCGCGGCCAGTTCGGTCGAAGCCCAGTAGGCGTGGTAGCACACCGACTCCATCGACCGATCGGCGAATTCCACCGCGTCGCTCGATGCGTAGGGCACACGCAGCTGGTAGAGCGCATCCTGGAAACCCATCACCCCCAGGCCGACCGGGCGGTGACGCAGGTTGCTGTCGCGCGCCTTCTTGACCGCGTAGTAGTTGATATCGATCACGTTGTCGAGCATCCGCATCGCGGTCGAGACCGTCCTCTTCAGCTTGTCTTGGTCGATCCGGCCGTCTTTCAGGTGCTGCGCCAGATTCACCGAGCCGAGGTTGCACACCGCGATCTCCGACGGGCCGGTGTTCAGCGTGATCTCGGTGCACAGGTTCGACGAGTGCACCACGCCCACGTGCTGCTGCGGGCTGCGCACGTTGCAGGCGTCCTTGAAGGTGATCCAGGGATGCCCGGTCTCGAACAGCATCGTCAGCATCTTGCGCCACAGGTCGCGCGCGGGCACCCGCTTGTGCAACTTGAGCTCGCCGCGATCGGCCTTGGCCTCGTAGGCGATGTAGGCAGCCTCGAAGTCGGCGCCGAACCGGTCGTGCAGGTCGGGGCATGTCGACGGCGAAAACAGCGTCCACTGGCCACCTTCCATCACCCGCTTCATGAACAAGTCGGGGATCCAGTTGGCGGTGTTCATGTCATGCGTGCGCCGCCGGTCGTCGCCGGTGTTCTTGCGCAGCTCGAGGAACTCCTCGATGTCGAGGTGCCAGCTCTCCAGGTAGGCGCACACCGCGCCCTTGCGCTTGCCACCCTGGTTGACCGCCACGGCCGTGTCGTTGACGACCTTCAGGAACGGCACCACCCCCTGACTCTTGCCGTTGGTGCCCTTGATGTAGGAGCCCAGCGCGCGCACCGGCGTCCAGTCGTTGCCGAGGCCGCCGGCATATTTGGACAGCAGCGCGTTCTCTTTCAGCGCCTCGTAGATGCCGTCGAGGTCATCGGCCACGGTGGTCAGGTAGCAACTCGACAACTGGGAACGCAGGGTGCCGGAGTTGAACAGGGTGGGCGT
>DATKJN010000127.1:0-2072 GCA_035543655.1 Burkholderiaceae bacterium
CAGCTGACCGCTGCCAACGTCGGCCGGGGTCAGCGTGATCGTGCCGGTGGCGTTCGGCACGGTCGACGTGGCCGTCACGACGCCCGTCGCATCGGTAATCGCGATGCCCGAGACGTACTTGGTGGCGCCGGGGAACGTGTAGCCGCTGCTGGCAGCGGTCACCAGAGCGAGACCGCCCAGCGACGATGCCGACTCGGCCACCGCCAGCTTGGCCGGCGCAGCCATCACGATCACTTCGCTGATCTTGGCGCGGGTCGTGTAGTCCTGGTAAGCCGGCAGCGCGACCGCCGCCAGAATGCCGATGATCGCCACGACGATCATCAGTTCGATCAAGGTGAAACCTTGTTGGACACGTTTCATGTTTGACTCTCCTTGGAGCTTGGGTGGGTTGGGTTCCGCCTTGGAGGAATGCAGAGGCCGTGCCAGCCACAAAACGAGGCAAATCGCCTTTGGGATGCGGGTTAGTTCACGGTGGTTACAGGCGGTGTGCCGTGTTGCGTCAGATGTGTATGTTGCCGTGTGACGCATCCGGTCACCCGCCGGTAATGTCGGCTTACTCGATCGGGATGATCTGACCGGGCGTCAGCGCGCGGATGCGGTGCGGGCTGTTCAGCGCGGCAATCTCGCTCATCACCGCATCGACCTCGCCCGGCTTGATGTGGGTGATGAACACGTTGGTCGGCTGATCCAGACGCGACAGCTCCTGGCCCAAGGCCGCGGGGCACAAGTGGCGGCTCACGCGTGCGAGTTGACGCTCTTCGTCGCTGAATGCGGTTTCGATCACCAGCGCACCGATGCGCATGCCGTGCAGGCGCGTCCACAGCGCCGGGTTGGGCCCGGTGTCGCCAGTGAAGATGAAGGCGCCGCGTTTGGCCACCGGCGCGCCGTGCACCGCAAAGCCCACAGCCGGCACCGTGTGTTCGGCCGGCAGCACTTCGATGCGCCGCTCGCCCAAGGTGACGGTCTGACCGATCTCGAACGGCACCAGCTGCAGCATCGGCGAATCGGCCGATGGCAGGCGGGTGAAGTCGGGCCAGATGACGCCGTTGAAGATGTGCGCGCGCATGGCCTCGATCGTCGCCGGCAGCGCGTGCACCTGGATTGGCACGCGATCCTTGCGCGTGCGCATCACACTGTCGGCCAGCAAGCCAATCGACAATATGTGGTCCAGATGCGAGTGGCTGATCAGGATGTGATCGATCTCGCTCAGTTCCTCCAGCGTCAGATCGCCGACGCCGGTGCCCGCGTCGAGCAGCACGTCGGTGTCGAGCAGAAACGCTGTCGTGCGGCTGGTACCGCCGATCGAACCGGAACAACCGAGGACGCGGATCTGCATAGAGCTATCTAGGGCGCCGTCCTCATGCGGCTCGATGGGCACTCAGGGTACATCGGTTCCGGCAATGCCGTGACACTTCGCGAACGGCTCATCGCCGTTGCATGCATGCGCATGTTGCGGCGCAGCGGGCAATGACGCAAGCCGGGAAGTTGGCGTTCGCGGTGGGAGCGCCAGCCTCGCCGTGCGGGCGCCGCGATGGTCGTGACAGGCGTCACGACGACCATGCTCAAGTTTTGGCTCAGCTCTGGATGAACTGCATCTGTGTGCCCGCCAGCTCGATCACGTCACCGTTCTTCAGGTGCACGGAATCGCCAGTGAGCGGAGAGCCGTTGATCGCCGGGCGGTGTGAGCCTTCGACGTGCGCTATCACGTAGCCGCCCGGGCGCTTGGTGATCGAGGCGACCTGCACGCCGGGCTTGCCGACCGTGGTCACCACCTTGGTCAGCGACACCTCGCGACCGGCTGCTGCTCCGTTGAGCACCTTGATCGAAGCCGGATTGCTGCTGGCACCCAGCGTGCCGAAGCCAGAATTGGAGCCCAGCCCAGAGGTCTGCGAGAAGGCCGGTGCGGACGCGCCCGCGGCGCCGGGAGCCTGCGAGCCCGGGCGCATGATCATCGTCTTTTCGTAATCGGCACCTTCCTCGACCAGGTACTTGATCTTGTACTTGCCGATTTCGACGGTGTCGTTGTGCGCCAGCAGCTGCTTCTTGACGGCCTTGCCGTTGATGTAGGTGCC
>DATKJN010000128.1:0-4508 GCA_035543655.1 Burkholderiaceae bacterium
TTGAGCGCCAGATCTGCATGCGTGGGCAGTTCGAACGGCAACCGTGCTGGATCGGCGCCGCGCAGCAGCTTGTCGATCTGGACCGCGGTGCGCTCTGTCTGGTTGACCCAGTCGAGCCGATAGCTGATCAAGCCGCCTCCATCCACGAAGACTCGATCTGGGAACATGGTGGCGGTGCCGGCCTGCAGAGCCGAATCGGCAATCTCTTGCGGCGCGATGTCGACGATGCCGAACATGTACGCCGCGTGCCTGAGGCCGCCAAGTGTGCTGCGCAGAGCGCCACGCAACTCGGCAATCGACCCGACTAGCACGACGCGCGTCTTGATGCCCGAGCGCTTGGCGGCCAGCTCCGGCGCATGCGTCGCGTCGCTTGCCATATCGCGCAACCGCGACGGAAACACCAGCGTCAGTTCCTCGAGCCGCGGCATCAGTTCGCGCAGCAGTTCAACGCGTTTGGTGCTGACCTCGACCTCGGCCCACGACAGACCTGTGATGTTGCCACCGGGCGCAGCCAGGCTCGCCGCGAAGCCAAGACCGATGGGGTCACCCACGCCCGTCACGATCGGCACCGATTTCGTGGCCTGCCGAAGTGCACGCGTGGCGGGCGTGCCGCGAGTCATGATCACCTCGGCGCCGGAGCGCACCAGCGCCTCGGCCAAGCCGGGCAGCCGTGAGGCATCACCCTCGGCATACCGCCAGTCGGTGGCCAGATTCACGCCCTCGCGCCAGCCAAGACCTGCCAGCGCGGTGCGCAACTCTTCGACGACGTTGGCCCAGATCGACGCCTTGTCAAACAGCAGCACGCCGAGTCGGCGTCCGCCGGTCGCCGGCGTGGCGGCACGCAACGGCCCACCCGCAGCAATCGACAAGAGGCAGAACGCACGTCGTGATGCCAAGCTGTACCTCACGCCATCGCAGTGATGGGATTAGAGCAGCGCCGGCGCACCGCGGATCGAATGGCGCGTTCAGAATTGAACAGACCCGCGTTTCCTCTTGATCGGCACGCGGCAGAACACGCGCTACTTCGCGTACACCAGATCCCTCAGCGTCAGCGACAGCGCCGGCACATAGGTGATGACCATCAGGCAGGCCAGCACCACCAGCACAAAGGGCAGCAGCTGCGTGACGATGCGGTCCAGCGAGATGCGCGCCACCGTGCAGGCGGCGAACAGGTTCACGCCGAACGGCGGCGTGATCATGCCCAGCGCCAGGTTCACCACCATCACCAGCCCAAAGTGCACCGGGTCGATGCCGAAGTGCAGCGCCACCGGCGCCAATATGGGCGCCAGCACGATGATGGCCGCGCTGGTCTCGATGAACATGCCGATGATGAACAGCGCCGTGTTGATGCCGAGCAAAAACATGGCGGGCGACTTCAACACCTCTTGCAGCCAGTGGCCGATGGCATCGGGGATGCCGGCGCGCGTGATCAAGAACGCAAACAGCCCGGCGTTGGCGATGATGAACATGATCACCGCGCTGCTCATCACCGACTTGCGCAGGATCTGCATCAGATCATTGAACTTGATCTCGCGGTGGATCACGGTGCCCACCAGCAACGCATAGAACACCGCCACCGCCGAGGCCTCGGTGGGTGTGAAGATGCCGCCGTAGATGCCACCCAAGATGATCACCGGCATCAGCAGCGCCCAGCCGGCCTTGACCGTGGCGGTGCCCACGCTCAAGCGGCCGTCGCCGTCGTTCTTGCCCCAGCCCTTGTACTTGCAATACACGTAGGCAAACGCCATCAGTGCCAGGCCGATGAAGATGCCGGGCCCGAAGCCGGCGATGAAGAGCTCGCCGATCGACACCTCGGCGCTCACCCCGTAAAGAATCATCGGTATCGATGGCGGAATGATCACACCGAGCTCGGCGCTGCTCGCCTGCAGCGCCGCCGCGTAGGCGGTGGGGTAGCCGTGTTTGATCAGCGCGGGGATCAGGATCGCGCCGATCGCAAACGTGGTGGCCACCGACGAGCCCGACACCGCCGCGAAGATCATGCAGGTGAGCACGCAGGTCATCGGCAGGCCGCCCTGCACGCCGCCGACCAGGCTCTTGGCAAACTCCACCAGCCGGCGCGAGATGCCGCCGGTTTCCATGATGTTGCCCGCGAGGATGAAAAACGGAATCGCGGCGAGCGGAAACTTGTTCAGCGAGTTGAACATCTCCTTCACCGAGATCAGCATGTTGGCGTTGTTGGCCTGCATGCCGAGCACCGCCGCCAAGCCGATCGACACCGCCACCGAGATCGACAGCGCGAAGCACAGCGCCATCGTGCCGATCATCACGGTGCCCACTAGAGATACCTCCTGATCATTGCGCGGTCTCCAGCTCGAGCCGCTTGGGGTCGAGCAGGTTGCCGATCAGCCCGACGATGCTGAACACGCCGCCCACCGGCAGCGCCAGGTAGGCCCAGAACATGCTGATGCTCTCCAGCCCGATCACGGTCTGCACCTTGCCGCGGTTGGCGTAGTCCCAGCCCCACCAGATGATCACCAGCACCAGCGCCACGGAGGCCACGAACACCAGCCACTCCAGCACGCGCCGCATCTTGAGCGGGCTCCAGCGGTAGAGCACGTCCACGCTCACCATCGCGCCTTGCCGGAAGGCCATGGGGATGCCGAGGAACACCATCCAGATCAGGCTGAAGCGGATCAGCACCTCGGTCCATTCGGCCGGCTGCTCGAGCACGAAGCGCGTGAGGATCTGGAACAGCGCCAGGCACGAGGCCACGGCCATCATCGCGCACGCCAGCGCCATCGCCAGCGCCGTGCACGCGCCCTCGAAGCGCAGGAAGGTGGGCTTCAAAGCCGCGCCAGGTTCAAGGCCGGCTTCAAGTCACTTCGCGTTGCGGATGCGGTCGATGGCGGGTTTGCCGAACTGCTTCTCGAATTCGGCGTTCACCTGGGTCAGCGCGGCCACGAACTTGGCCTTGTCGGGGTTCTCGATCACGTTCATGCCCTTGGCGCGCAGCTCGGCCACACCTTTGGCATCGTCTTCGGCCACGCGCGCACGGTTGGCCTTGGTGCCTTCCTTGGCGGCCTCGATGAAGGCCTGCTTGTCGGCCGCCGAGAGCTTGTCGAACGCCGCCTTGTTCATCAGCCACACCGCCGGCGAGTACACGTGGCCGGTGAGCGTGAGGTGCTTTTGCACCTGGTCGAACTTGGCGGCCATGATCACCGACAGCGGGTTCTCCTGGCCATCGACCGTGCCTTGCTGCAGCGCGGTGAACACCTCGGGAAACGCCATCGGCGTGGGCACGATGCCGAAGCCCTTGTAGGCGGCGATGTGGATCGGGTTCTCCATCGTGCGCATCTTCAAGCCCTTGAGGTCTTCGGGCGTGTTGACCGCGCGCTTGTTGTTGGTCATGTGGCGCACGCCGTTCTCGGCCCAGGCCAACGCCTTGAAGCCCTTGGGCTCGAACAGCTTGAGCATCTCGTCGCCGATGGGGCCATCGAGCACCGCGTATGCATGCGCCTTGTCGCGGAACAGAAACGGGATGTCGAGGATCTTGGCCTCGGGCACGAAGTTGGGCACCGGCCCGGTGGAAGTGAGCGTGAGTTCCTGCGTGCCCAGCTGCACCGCCTCGATCGACTCGCGCTCGCCGCCGAGCGAGCCGGAGTAGAAGTTCTGGATCTTGTAGCGGCCGTTGGTGCGCTTCTCGACCTCCTTGGCGAACACGTCGATGCCCACGCCCTGGTGCGAGTTCTGGCCGATGGAGATGCTGTTGCGCATCGTGGTCTGCGCGCCGGCCGGCGCCATGGCGGCCAGCGCCAGCAGACAGCTCACGCCGAGGGTCCCGGCCGCGCGTGCCCACACGGGCCGCTTGAGTGTTGCGCTCGTCATTTGTCTCGTACTCCTCGTTGGAATGAAAAACTCGCCGGACCGCAGACACGGCTCGGGCGTCTCGCACCAGTATGGAGTGACGGGGGCCGGCATGCGCCTCAGGGCAATCCCGCAGCGCGGGGCGGTTCCGTCTTCACGGGTTGCGCTCGCCGGGCGCACTACTCCGTGGCATCCGCATTGGCTGCTCGCAGCGGATCCGACACCTCCATCCAATCGAGGTCGTTCTCCAGCGTGTGGAATGCGTCGTCGCCGATGTCGCCGCGGTCGCGCATGGCGAGCAACACTTGCCGCGCAGCTTGCAGCGCGGCGCGGTAGGTGGTGTCGTACTCGGCGCCGAAGGCCGCGTGCGGGCCGTCGCGGCGATGCACCTGGCCCAACCGAATCTTGAGCTCCTTGCGCACCAGCTCCACGGCGGGCGAGCCGCCAACGGGCAGCTGCGCGGTGGCCGCCTCCAGCAGGCGCTGGCGCGCGGCATGCTCCTCGTGCGCCACCGGGTCGCCGTCGTGCAGCTTGAGCGCGCGCAACAACGCCTTCAACGTGAGGCCCTGGATGAGCAGCGTGCCCAACACCACCAAGAACGCCGTCAGCACGATCAGGTCGCGTGACGGAAAGCCCGCCGGCAGCGCGAGCGCGGCGGCCAGCGTGACGATGCCGCGCATGCC
>DATKJN010000129.1:0-2232 GCA_035543655.1 Burkholderiaceae bacterium
GTTATCCGTGGCTCACCAAGCGCGTGGCGCGCGTGGTGAAGCCCGACGTGCGGATGCCGCCGCGCAACGTTGTCGCCTACCTGCTGGCCGTGTTCGTGCCGTATGGCGGCCGGCTCGGCAGTGCAGCCGGCCCGCTGATTCTCATCGCGGTGATTGGCGTGCTGGCTGCCGTGGCCCTGCCGGCGTACCGTGACTACCAGCAGCGCGCACAGGTGGCGGAGGCGTGGCTGGCAGGGGACCCGGCGCGCAACGCTCTGGCTCGCTTCTACGAGACCAAAGGCCGTGCACCGGAGTCACTGCAAGAGGCAGGCGTGCCGGCGCGCCTGGCCAACGGCGCCGAGCTCGGGCTCGACAGCGATTCCATGACGCTGACGCTTGCTCTGACGCAAGGCGGCGAGCTGCTGATGGCACCGAAGGTCGATGCGCAGAACCGCGTGCGCTGGTTCTGCAGTGCTGGAGAGGGCTTGTCCCCCAAGGCGTTGCCGCGCCACTGCCAGGCGGGCAGCGCGCGCTGACATCAAAACGACATGCCGCGTCAGGCGACGCGGCACACCTTCAGCATGTTGGTGCCCCCGGGATAGCCCATCGGCTCGCCGCAGGTGATGGCATAGGTGTCGCCAGGCTTCAACGCACCGCGTTTGACGAGCAAACGCTCCGCTTCGGCAAGTGCTTGGTCACGGTCGGTGTGCAAGGGCATCAGGATCGGCTGCACGTTGCGGAACAGCGCCATGCGCCGCTCCGAAGTGGGCTTGGACGTGAGGCCGAAGATCGGCACGTGGATCAAATGCCGGCTCATCCACAGCGCCGTGGAGCCGCTTTCGGTGAGCGCGATGATGGCGCGACAGCCAAGGTGGTGCGCGGTGAACAGCGCACCCATCGCGATGCTCTGGTCGATGCGACCGAAACGCTTGTTGGTGAAGTCGGCTTCCAATCGCACCTCTTCGGCGCGCTCGGCCTCCAGCGCAATCAGCGCCATGTGCTCCACCGTCTCTACCGGAAACTTGCCGGCCGCCGTTTCGGCGCTCAGCATCACCGCGTCGGTGCCGTCGAGCACGGCATTGGCCACATCGCTGACTTCGGCGCGTGTGGGCACCGGATTGACGATCATGCTTTCCATCATCTGCGTGGCGGTGATGACGGTCTTGTCCATCTCACGCGCCATGCGGATCATTTTTTTCTGCAACGCGGGCACCGCCGCATTGCCGACTTCGATCGCCAGATCGCCCCGTGCCACCATGATGCCGTCGCTCGCCCGCAAGATCGCCTCGAGCGCAGGAATCGCTTCGCTGCGCTCGATCTTGGCGATCATCGCCGGCTTGTGGCGGTATGACTCCCCGGCCACGTTGGCCAGCTGACGCGCCATTTCCATGTCGGTGGCGCTCTTCGGGAAACTCACCGCGACGAAGTCAGCCTGGAACGCCATCGCGGTGCGGATGTCCTCCATGTCCTTGGCGGTCAATGCGGGTGCGGTGAGCCCGCCGCCTTGCTTGTTGATGCCCTTGTTGTTGGACAACACCCCGCCGACCTTGACGCGTGTATGGACCTGCTCGCCCTGCACGTTGTCGACCGTGAGCACGATCAGCCCATCGTTGAGCAGCAGCGTATCGCCAGGCTTCACATCGCGCGGCAACTCCTTGTAGTCGAGCCCCACCGCTTGCAAATCGCCCGCTGTCGTGCGCCCTGCATCGAGCACGAAGGCCTCGCCTGACTTGAGCATGACCTTGCCATCGGCGAATTTGCCCACTCGGATCTTCGGCCCTTGCAGGTCAGCCATCAGCGCCACCGGCTTGCCCACCCGCTCGGCCGTTTCACGCACGAGCTTGGCGCGGTCGATGTGGTCCTGTGCGGTGCCGTGACTGAAGTTCAAGCGCACCACGTCGACCCCGGCGCGCAGCAATTGCTCAAGCACCGCGGGCTCGCTCGATGCGGGGCCCAGCGTGGCAACGATCTTCGTGGCGCGGGTCATGGAGGGCGATGGTGTTGAAGTTGGTTTGGCCAGCGCATTATCACGGCCTCACCACGGCGAGCGGACGCGTCCGGCAGGCGCATTCAACCCTGGGCCCGCTTCTCGAGGATTTCGAACGCTGGCAACGTCTTGCCTTCGAGCACCTCGAGGAACGCACCGCCGCCCGTCGAGATGTAGCCCACGTCCTTCTCGATGCCGTATTTGGCGATCGCCGCCAGCGTGTCGCCGCCGCCGGCGATGCTGAACGCCGGGCTGGCGGCGATGGC
>DATKJN010000130.1:0-3533 GCA_035543655.1 Burkholderiaceae bacterium
CGAGGCCGAGGTTCTGCCGCACCGCCAGCACGACGCCGCGCGACGCGTGCTGCAGCGGCGTGTGGTCGACGTACTGGCTGAGGTAGTACTCGTTCAGTCGCACCGTGGCGTATTGCGCGAGGGCAATGTCCTGCGCGCAGACGAGATCCACCGTCTGGGTGTTTGCGCCGGTGTTCTCCAGCGCGACGTGCCAGAACCACGCGGGTGCCGACTGGGCCAGCACCAGCGACACGCGAAAGGCGATCCCCTCCCACTCACCCGTGGTGTGCAGCGCGTCCGGGTCGAGCCGCACGGCGCCCGGGCCACGCGGCCCGAGCAGCGGCGTCCAATGCATGCGCTCGCCGTGGCGCCGCAGGTACAGGTTGGCCGGGCCACCCTCCAGTTCGTTGCCGAGGAAGGCGTTCACCATCACCGGGCCGCAATCGATGCGATGGATCGACCCATTGGCATTCACGTGCACCGCCAGGCCGGACGGGCTGGCGAGCCGGAAGGGATGCGGGTCGCTCACGATGCGCGCGTTCCCGCTTCGAGCAGCCGCCCGTGCACCACGCGCGACGGCACCGCGAACGCGCCCCCGCCCAGGTGGTGCAGCGTGTGCAGCGCCGTGTTGTCGTCGCGGAACGACCAGCGCCCGCGGGCGAACACGCGCTCGTCGGCCTGCGCCGAGACGACCTCGCCGAACACCGTGTCGTACGCGGTCTCGCTGTGTGGCTCGGCGATGCGGCGCAGCTCGAGCCACGCGCAGCAGCCTTCGACCAGCGGCAGTTTGAGCGCCGGGCCGTCGAAGGTCGCGATGCCGTGGCGCTGAAACTTGTCGGCGTCGTCGGCGCGGTCGCGACCGCTCTCGCTGCCCACGCGATAGGTCAGGTCGGCCAACGCCGGCACCGGCAGGCTGAGCGCGAAACGGTCGCTCGCCTTCAGAAGGTCGCTGGAATAGGTCTTCTTGTCGACCACGATCGCGATGCGCGGTGGGGTGAACTCCACCGGCATCGACCACGCTGCGGCCATGATGTTTCGACGGCCGCCGTGAGCGGTGGTCACCAGCACGGTGGGGCCGTGATTGACGAGGCGGCTCGCATGGTGGAGCTCGACAGGTTGACGCATGAGCGAAGTCTAGGCGGCCCGACGGCGGCCCCGCGGCCGGCATGGACGTTGCGCCAGGCCCACCGGGGTCGAGGGTATCGCCACATGGTGGCGTTTGCCTTACGCTGGCTGTCTGCCGCACAGGCAGGCCAACCCCGGAGGCCGCATGCACGCCAATGCCGCGATCCCCACCTTCCGGCTCCCGCCGGGCATCTCGCTCGCGCAGGCGTCGCCCTGGCACACGTCGGAGGTCACGCTCGAGTCGCCCGCGCTGGACGTGATGACCGACCTCACGCAGGTGAAGGCGGCGACGATCCGGCCCGATGCCACGCTGGAGCAGGCCGAGCAGACGATGATCTACCAGGGCGTGCGCATGCTGTTCGTGGTCAGCGACATGCCGGAGCTCGAAGGGCTGATCACCAGCACCGACCTGCGCGGCGAGCGCCAGATGCGATTGGTGCACGCACGGCAGCTGCGCTTCGACGAGATGCGCGTGGCCGACGTGATGACCGAGCTCGGCTGGCTCGATGCGATCGAGTTCGGGTACATGCGCAGCGCCACCGTCGGCAACATGATCGCCACGCTCAAGCGGGTGGGTCGCAACCACCTGCTGGTGGTGCAGGTGGCCACGTCCAGCACGCCGCTGCGCGTGCGCGGCGTCGTCTCGCGCGCGCAGATCGAGCGCCAGCTCGGCACCGTCATCGACATCACCGAGATCGCGAGCAACTTCTCCGAGGTCGAACGCGCGTTGGTCTGAGCCGGACCTGCGGCGCCACTGTCAGTGCTCGGGCTTGTCGAGCGTGAAACGCTCGAGCGCGCCCTGGCCCACGTCGGCCCACGATGCCACGTCAAAGCGAAAACGCGCCACCGCGCAGGTCGGCATGTCGACGCCCTTGCCGGCCAAGCGCCCGGCCAGCTCGCTGAACTCCGGGTTGTGGCCGAACAGCATCACGCAGTCGTGGCTGTCGTCGACCTCGTGGATCAGCGCGAGCAGTTCGTCGGCCGTGGTCGCGTAGATGCGCTCATCGATCACGATCGACTGGCGCGCAAGGCCCAGTTGATCGGCGAACAGCTGTGCGGTCGTCAGCGCGCGCAGCGCCGGGCTCGATACGATCAGATTCACCGCTTGTTTGGCCAGGCGCTTGCCCATCGCGGGTGCGTCGTTCAGCCCGCGCTTGTTGAGCGGCCGGTCGCGATCGGCCAGCGACGGGTCGTCGCGACTGGCCTTGGCATGGCGGACGAGAAACAGGATCTTCATGAGGCACGACGCGCAGGCACTGCGACGTCATGGCTCATGATAGGTGGCACTTTTGCGCCTTGCAGCGCGGGCCGCCTCTGCCCCGTTGCCAGCGAGGGCTAGGCGCGGGCCGGCCGCAACAGGAACCTCGAAAGCGCCGGGATCAGCACCAGCGCGCCCACCATGTTCCACACGAACATGAACGCCAGCAGGATGCCCATGTCGGCCTGGAACTTGATCGGCGAGGCGGCCCAGGTCGCCACGCCGACGGCCAGCGTGATGCCCACCAGCAGCACCACCTTGCCGGTGAAGCGCAGCGCGCTGGCATAGGCATCGCGCAGCGACGCGCCGGCACGCTGTTGCGCCAGTTGCACCGACAGCAGGTACAGCGCGTAGTCGACGCCGATGCCCACGCCCAGTGCGATCACCGGCAGCGTGGCCACCTTGACGCCGATGCCCAAGGCCACCATCAGCGCCTCGCACAGCACCGACGTGAGGACCAGCGGCACCACCGCCACCACCACCGCGCGCCAGCTGCGAAACGTGATGAAGCACAGCACGATCACCGCGCCGTACACCAGCAGCAGCATCTGCGTCCACGCCTGCCTGACGACGATGTTGGTTGCCGCCTCGATGCCTGCGCTGCCCGCGGCCAGCATGAACTGGCGGCCCTCGCCGCTGTGTTCGGCGGCGAATGCGCTGCTGGCCTGCACCACACGGTCGAGCGTCTCGGCACGGTGGTCGGACAGGTAGGCGATCACCGGCATCACCGAGCAGTCGGTGTTGAACAGCTCTGGGTTGTTCACGCTGGCCTGTTGCGCGCCGTAGTTCAGCACGTCCTGGTTGCGCGCGATCGTCAGCCACTTCGGGCTGCCCTCGTTGCTGCCGGCGGTGATCTGGCGCACCGCGTTGGCCAGCGACACCGTGGTCTGCACGCCGTCCACCTGCTGCAGCTGCCAGGCGAGGCGGTCGGCCTCGATCAGCGTCGGATACTTCAGGCAGCCTTCCTTGTCGGTCTTGACGATCACCGCGAAGGTGTCGCTCGACAGGCTGTAGTGGCCGGTGATGTAGGCGTTGTCGCGGTTGTAGCGGCTGTCGGCACGCAGCTCCGGTGCACCGGGCTCGAGGTCGCCGATCTTGAGCTGGGTGCTCACGGCGTAGCCGGCCACCAGCAGCAATGCCGATGCGGCCACGGCGGTGATCGCCCAGCGCC
>DATKJN010000131.1:0-5396 GCA_035543655.1 Burkholderiaceae bacterium
CGAAGCCGCGACGTCACCGGCGTCACCGCGCTACGGTGGCGTCGCCATCTCCTTGCACTGGCTGCTTGCGCTGGCCATCGTGGGGTCGTTCAGTCTCGGCGTGTACATGCATGATCTGCCGTTCTCGGTCGCGCGAGTGAAGCTGTTCAACTACCACAAGTGGGCGGGCATCACCATCCTGGTGCTGTCGCTGCTGCGCCTGCTGTGGCGGCTCACGCACCGGCCGCCGCCGCTGTCGTCGCGCCAAGCCGCGGCGATGCCCGTCTGGCAGCACCGCGCAGCCAACGCCTCGCACGCGCTGATGTACGTGCTGTTCTTCGCCGTGCCGCTGCTCGGCTGGGTCTACAGCTCGGCCGCGGGGATACCGATCGTCTGGTTCGGCGTCTTGCCGCTGCCCGACTTCGTGCCGGTCAACCGCGACCTGGCCAACGCGTTGCTCAAACCACTGCATGCCTATGCGGCGTTCACGCTGGCCGGCGTGGTGTTGCTGCACGTGGCGGCGGCTTTCAAGCACCAGTTCATCGACCGCGACCGCCTGATGTCGCGCATGTGGTTCACGCAGCGTTAGGAACCCATCCATGAAGCTTGTCTTTCGATCCCTGTGGACCGTGCTGTCGGTCGCCTGCGTGGCGACCGCCGCCGCGCAAACGCCGATCCGCTTGCAGCCTTCGCAAAGCGAGGTGGTGTTCGTCACCAAACAGATGGGCGTGCCGGTGGAGGGCCGGTTCAAGACCTTCGACGCCACCCTCGATCTCGATCCGAAGAAGCCCGAAGCCGGCAGCGTCAGCATCCGCATCAACATGCAGAGCGGGTCGCTCGGTGTGGCGGAAGCCGATGCCGAGATGCCCAAGTCGACCTGGTTCGACGTTGCGAAGTTTCCCGAGGCCAGTTTCACGTCGACGGCCATCAAGGGTCAAGGCAACGGCAAGTTCATGGTCAGCGGCAAGCTGACCATCAAGGGCATCGCGCGCGATGTCACCGTGCCGGTGGCGATCACGCAGTCGGGGTCGACTTCCACCGCGACCGGCACCTTCGTTGTCAAGCGGGTCGAACACAAGATTGGTGAAGGCGAATGGGCCGACCCGACGGTGGTGGCCAACGACGTGCAGGTTCGGTTCAAGCTCGCCTTCACGGGGCTTGGCCCGCTATGAGGGCGGTTCGATGCACGGCGCTGGTGTCGCTGGTCTGCATGGGGCCATTGGCCCAGGCGCAGACGCCCAACTACGCCGTCGATCCGACGCACACCTTCGTCAACTACGAGAATGGCCACTACGGCACCACCACCAACCGCGGCCGCTTCAGCACCAGGGACGGCACGCTGTTCTTCGACCGCGCCGGGCGCACCGGCAAGGTCGAGATCGTGATCGACATCTCGTCGGTCAACACCGGCGTCGACTTCCTCAACCGGCAGATCCAAGGCAAGGACTTCTTCAACGTGGCCGACTTTCCCACCGGCACCTTCAGGTCGGACCAGTTCATGTTCAACGGCGACAAGGTCAGCGAGGTGCACGGCCAACTCACGCTCAAGGGCCAGACCCATCCGGTGGTGTTGAAGGCGAACAAGTTCAACTGCTACATCAACCCGCTGGTGAAGCGCGAGGTCTGCGGCGGCGATTTCGAGACCACCATCCAGCGCAGCCAGTGGGGCGTGTTGTGGGGCCTGCAGTTCGGCTTCGAGGATGCGGTCAGGCTGCTGATCCAGATCGAGGCGATCCGGCTGCAGTGAGTCCGCGGCAGGACTACAGCAAGTCCTCGGGCACCAGCACCGACAGCACCTCGAGCATCACGCGCGACCAGAAGTCGGTCTCCGGCTCCTCGACCAGCACCTCGGTCTGACCGGCGCCCACGGTGGTCCACTGCAGCGTCTCGCCGTCGCTCGCCAGGCGCACCCGGTACGCGCCCTGGCTCTTGATCACGTCGGCCAGCTTCAGCACCTGCTGTGCCAGCGCCGGACTCTCGACGAACAGGCCCATCTCGGTGTTGTGCCGGTCGGAGCGCGGATCGAAGTTCATCGATCCGATGAACACCCGCTCGCGGTCGACGACGGCGCTCTTGGCGTGCAGCCGGCCGATCGACGTCGAAAAGCGCCCCAGCCGCAGGCTGCGGCTGACGCGTTGCGGGCTCAGCTCGTACAGCTCCATGCCCATGGCCAGCATCTGCGGGCGATAGCGTCGGTAGCCGGTGTGCACCACCGGCTCGTCGGTGGCGGCCAGTGAGTTGGTCACCAGCGTGAATGCCACGCCGCGCTTGGCGCGGTCGCCGAGCACCTCGATGCCGTCGCGGCCGGGCACCAGGTACGGACTGGTGATGACCACGTCGCGGCGCGCGCGGCGGATCAGCTCGATCACGTTGTAGCGCACGCCGTCGACGTCGGCGATGGGCACCGCGCCATAGGTCATCTCGCGCCCCATGACCTTCTCCGGCGAATCGGCGTAGGCCCGCGCATCGGCCCAGATCAGGCCGAGCTTGCCGGCGTCGAGTTCGTTCACGATCGGGCTGTAGCCCAGCACGTCGTTCGGCGGTGGTGGCTCGGGCGGCGGCGTGGTCTCGGCGTCGGTCATGTGCTCGAAGGTCTGCCGCAAGGCCTCGGCCGGCTGCTCGGCGCGGACGATGGCGGCCAGCGGGTACGTCCACGGGCTGTTCCAGTATTCGTCGAAGATGTTCGACAGCCGCCGGATGATGGGGCCGATGATGAAGGTGTCCAGGTCGACGAAGTTGGCGCCTTCGCTGGTCATGAAGTACTCGTCGGCGATGTTGCGCCCACCGGCCACCGCCATCACGCCGTCGGCGATGAACAGCTTGTTGTGCATGCGCCGGTTGACGCGGCTGAACTCGTGCATCGAGCTGGTGAAGCGCGTCAGCAAATTGCGTCGCCAGCCGGGGAACGGGTTGAACAAGCGCACCTCGACGTTGGGGTGCGCATCGAGGCCGAGCAGCAACGGGTCGGAGCCGGCGGTGTACAGATCGTCCAGCAGCAGGCGCACCCGCACGCCGCGGCTGGCGGCGTCGCGCAGCGTGCGCAGCAGGAAGCGCCCGGTGCGGTCGTCGTGGATCTGGTAGTACTGCACGTCGAGCGAGCGCTCGGTGCGCCGCGCCAGTTCAAGCCGTGCCTGCAGCGCGAACTGACCGGTCGGCATCAGCCGGAAGCCGCTCTGTTCGGGGTCGGCGGTCGAAGCGGTGGCGATGCGCGCCAGCGCCGTGTCGGGTGCGGGTGGCATGGCCAAGGTCGGCGCGCGTGGCGGCAGCGCGGGCAGCACCGAGCAGCCGGCCAGCCAGGCGAGGCAGCCGGCCAGCGCGCCGCGTCGCATCCAGCGCGTCAGGGTCGATGTCGCGGCAAGCCAGGTCGTCATCGGCTCACGTCGTCATCGGCTGCATGGCCCCTATTCTGACCGCTGCGTCACGGGCGGGCCGTCGCAGCGCGTGCATTCGGGGTTCACCGCGTTCGCGCGCCGCGGCTCAAGCCCGATAGTTGTCGCGCAGTTCCCGCTTGAGCACCTTGCCGATCGCACTGCGCGGCAGTTCGTCGAGCAGCTTCAGATCGGCCAGTCGCTGCGTCTTGCCGACGCGATCGTTGAGCCAATGTTGGATGGCATCGGCTGCATCGTCGCGGCCCGTGCGGCGCACCACGAAGGCGACCGGCGTCTCGCCCCACTGTTCGCTGGCCACGCCGACCACCGCGACGTCGGCCACCGCCGGATGCTGGCGCAACTCGGCCTCGAGGTCGCTCGGATAGATGTTGAAGCCGCCGCTGATGATCATGTCCTTGCGCCGGTCCATGAGCACCAGGAAGCCGTCTTCGTCGAAGCGGCCGACGTCGCCGGTGCGGATGAAGCGGCGGCCCTGTGCATCGAACCATTCGGCCTCGCGCGACTTGGCCGTCTGGTTGTGGTAGCCGAGCATCATGCTCGACGACCGGCCTACCACCTCGCCGACCACGTCGGCGCCATTGGGCAACTCGCGGCCGTCTTCGTCGATCAGTCGGATGTCATGCCCTTCAGCGGGCTGGCCCACGGTGTGCAGCTTGTTCGGGTGCAGGTGGCAATACAGGATGGTGCTGCCGCCGCCTTCGGTCATGCCGTAGTACTCGGTGAGGCCACCGGGCCAGCGGCGCAGCACCTCGGCCTTGAGCTCGGCGCGAAACGGCGCGCTGGTGCAGGCCTTGAAGCGAAAGCTCGACAGGTCGTGGCGGTCAAACCCGGGCCACGCCATCAGTCGCTGGTATTGCACCGGCACCAGCATCGTGTGCGTGGCGCGGTGCTTCTCGGCGAGCTCGAGGTATTGGGCGCAGTCGAACTTCGGCTGCAGCACCACCGCGCCGCCACGCGCCAGCGTGGGGATCACCACCACCAGCGTGGTGTTGGAGTACAGCGGCGTGGCAATCAACGTGACGCCGTCGGGGCCGTAGCCGCCGGCTTCGGCGCGCCGCACCTGGCTCCAGCGCATCGAGTGCGGTTGCACGATGCCCTTGGGCGTGCCCGTGGTGCCCGAGGAGTAGATGATGTTGAACGGCCACGCCGGGTCGATCGCCACCGCCTGCCCCCGCGCACCGGGCGATGCCAGCCACGACGACCACCGCATGTCGCCGTCGGATTCATCGAGGCGGATGCGCTGCACCTGGGCGCCGGTGAGTGCGGCAGGCACCGCTTGCGCGTTGGCGGCGTCGAGAAACAGATGCCTGGCGCCGGCGTCGGCCGTCATGCCGGCGATCTGCGCCGGCGTGCTGCTCGGTGCCAGCGGCGCCACCGCGATGCCGGCGCGCAGCGCGCCCATGAACAGCACGAGATAGGCGTTGTTCGCATAGGCGCAGATGGCGATCGCCTCGCGCGGCTTCACGCCGTCGCGCTGCAAGGTGGCCGCCACGCGGTCCATCTCGGCATCGAGCTGGGCATAACTCATGCGCTGGTCGCCGCACACCAGTGCGGTGGACTGCGGCCGCGCGCGCGCGTGCGCGGCGATCAGGTCGGGCAGGGTCTGGAAATCGGGCAGCGGCTCGGCGGCCGCGACGGTGATCGGCGCAGTCATGCGAAGAGCATAGCGGCCAACCGAACCCGGGCCGCGGCGCTCAGGCCGCGTCGACGGTGTTGCGCGCGGCTGCCGACTGCGGCAGCGTCTGCAGGCCGGTGAACAGCGGCAGCGCGTAGAGTTCGAACACGTTGCCGGCGTGCGCGCCCGGCACCCAGCGCTCCAGCTCGGCCGCGGCGTTGACCATGCCGTTGACCACCTGCGCGGCGATTGACGGATCGACGATGCGCATCGAGCCGTCGGACATGCCTTCGACCACCAGCGCGCCGAAGCGCTCGCCGAGCCGCCCCATCGTGCGCCGCGTGTCGCTGCGGATCGCATCGGGCAGGCCGGTCCAGGCGGTCACGCGCAGCAGCGGGCCTTGCGGCGACATC
>DATKJN010000132.1:0-2718 GCA_035543655.1 Burkholderiaceae bacterium
TGGTCGATCGAGCTCTTGGCCAGCACCGGGAACACCTTCTCGTACTGCCGCCACTGGTCGCCCAGCGTCTTCTTCCAGTCCAGGTTGGCCTGGATGCCGTAGCCGTAGCAGATGTGCACGGCGGTCGTGCAGGTCAGGCCCGACGCGGCGCGTTCGAGCGCGCCGATGCCCCAGGTGGCGACCTCGTCCATGTAGACGTTGAACGCCGGCTCGTCGAACTGCACGATGTCCACGCCGTCGGCCTGCAGCGCCAACGCCTCCTGATTCAGCAGTTCGGCAAACGCATAGGCAAGCTTGGCCCGGTCGCCGTAGTGGCGATCGGCCACCGTGTCGACGATCGTCATCGGGCCGGGCAGCGTGAACTTCACCTTGCGCGTGGTGTGCGCACGCAGGAAGCGCGCCTCGGCCTGGTGCACGCGGCCCTTCAGCTTGAGCGGCGCCACCACCTGCGGCACCATCGCCTTGTAGCGGTCGGCACGGATGCCCATCTCGACCTTGTGCTCGAAGTCGATGCCATCCACCTGCTCGAGAAAGCCGTGCACGAAGTGCTGGCGTGATTGCTCGCCGTCGCCGATGGTCGTGAGCCCGGCGTCTTCCTGCGCCTTGATCCACATCAGCGTGGCGTCGAGCTTGGCCTGCTTGAGCGCATCGCCCTCGTGTGACCACTTGGGCCACAGCTTGTTGGTTTCGGCCAGCCAGCCGGGCTTGGGCAAGCTGCCCGCGATCGCGGTTCTGAACATCGGTGTGGTCTCCATCGAAAGTCGTTCTACCAAGTGTCGACGAAGGCGCGCCGTGGCGGCAGCGCCTGGCGTCGCGCGATGGCCAACACGCGTTGCAGCCACGCGCGCGTCTCGGCCGGATCGATGACGTCGTCGAGCTCGAGATGGCTGGCCACGTTGAGTGCGCGGCCGCGTTCGCGCATGCCCGACAACAGCTGGTCGAACAGCGCCTCGCGCTCCGCACCCTGCACTGCGGCGAGTTCCTTGCGAAAACCCAAGCGCACCGCGCCCTCGAGGCCCATCGGTCCGAACTCGGCCTGCGGCCACGCGGCGGTGGCCACCGGTGCGTGAAAGTGGCCGGCAGTGAACGCCATCGCGCCGAGGCCGAAGCCGCGGCGCAGCACCACCGACACCACCGGCACGCGCAACGCGGCCGCGGTGACGAACACGCGGCCGGCATGGCGCATCATCCCTTGGGCCTCCACCGCCGGCCCCACCATGAAGCCCGGCGTGTCGACCAGCGTGATCAGCGGATGGCCGGCCGCATCGGCCAGCTGCATGAAGCGCGCAAGCTTGTCGCAGCCGGCCACGTCGAGCGCCCCGGCGAGGTGGCGCGGATTGGTGGCGGCGATCGCGACCGGATGGCCGCCCAGGCGCGCCAGCGCGGTGACCACGCCGAGCCCGAACTCGGCACGCAGCTCGATCACGCTGCCGCGATCGGCCAGCGTGCGGATGATGGTGCGCGGGTCGAACACCGCCTGCCGGCCCACGGGAATGGCGTCGCGCAGCGTGCGCTGGTCGTCGCAACCCGCATCGGGCAACGCACCCTGGTGCCACGCCAGGATGCGGCGCGCCTCGCGCACTGCAATCGCCTCGTCGTCGACCAGCAGGTCGATGCCGCCGGCGCGCGCAATCGTGTCGGCCGGCCCCACCGCCTCGGGTGCCACCACGCCCAGGCCACCCCCTTCGATCATCGTCGGGCCGCCCATGCCGATGCTGGCGCTGCGCGTCGAGATCACATAGTCGCAGCTGCCGAGCAGCGCGGCATTGCCAGCGAAGCAGTAGCCTTCGACGATGCCGATCGTCGGCACCTGCCCCGACAGCGCGGCCAGCGCGCGGAACGTCGTGCAGTGCAGACCCGATACCGACGGCGAATCCACGTCGCCCGGGCGCCCGCCACCGCCCTCGGCGAACAGCACGAACGGCAGCTTCAGCTCGGCGGCCACCTCGAGCAGACGATCGGACTTGCGATGGTTGTTGTTGCCCTGCGTGCCGGCCAGCACCGAATAGTCGTAGGCCATCGCGGCCACGCGCGCGCGTTCGGGCCCGAAGTCGCTGGCATGCACCAGCCCCACGCCGGTGATCAGCCCGTCGGCCGGCGTGTTCTTCTGCAGGTCGTCGAGCGATCGGCGGCTGCGCTGCGCGGCGACGGCATAGGCGCCGTATTCGACGAAGCTGTCGGCATCGAACAGCGCCGCGACGTTCTCGCGTGCCGTGCGCCGGCCCTGCGCATGGCGCGCGCGCACCATCTCCGGCCGCGCCGCATCGGCCAGCAACGCGCGGCGCGCATGCAACTCGTCGAGCTCGGGTCGCGATGCCGCCGCAGCCGCGGGCGGCGCGGCGCGCGCCACGCCGTCGGCCAGCGGAGCCACGTCGATCAGCGTGTCGCCTTCATCGACCGCATCGCCGCGCTGCACGTGGATCGCCTGCACCACGCCGTCGGTCAGTGCCTCGATCGGGAACTCCATCTTCATCGACTCCAGGCGCAGCAACACCGCGCCGCGCGCCACCGTGCTGCCGACGTCGGCCTCGACGGCGGTGACGGCGCCTTGCACGCTGGCGCGGTGGTTGACGAGCGATGGCATCGCGCAACGTCTGCAAGTGGAGGTGCACACATTGTGCGCGGTTTGTCATGGCGCCTGCCCGGGTGGGGCACTGCCCACGCGGGTCGCGACACGCGCCTTGCTAGACTGCCACGCCCATTTCTCCTGCACAGGCG
>DATKJN010000133.1:0-3167 GCA_035543655.1 Burkholderiaceae bacterium
CAGCTGACACCGTCGCCCAGGCGGCCGACCGCATGCAGCGTGATGCGTGCCGACTCGGGCTGCGTGCGATAACGGTCTTTGAGCGGCGCCTGCACGGCGCGCAAGGTGTCAGCATTCATCGAGGGGCTCCGGATGCGGCCGCCGTCATTGTGTCAGCCTATGCGGAACACCGGTGTCAAAGACATGGGCGCCTTGCCGTCTGCGACACTGCCTGCGCAGTGCATCAAGCGAGGCACCGATGCCGATCGTCGTGTTCTGGATGGAAGATGCGGAGATGCCCGGCCATCGTGCGTTCGGCGACCCCGAGCTGATCGAGGCGCTGAGATTCACCGAGGCCTTGCGTGCGTCTGGCAAGCGTCACGTGACGATATCCAGCGAGCCAGGCGGCAGCATCGGCAAGCCAGGCGTGGATGCGGTCGAAGGCGGGCGCCTTCCCGGCGGTGACGCGTACGAATTCAACAAGCGCCACCGCGGCGGCGGACCTCGTTCGCAGTGACGGATGCGCCGCCCAGAAAGAATTGGCCCGATGACGTGAAGTCATCCGGCCAAAGCTGCCATCACGCACTCAGGGAGCAGAGCACGACTACCGACGGCAGAGCGGTGATAGTAGCAAACGTGACTATCGATCGACACGGGGAATATCCGTATAGGCTGATGTAGAAGGCCACAGGGTCGGCCTTCCACCTTCGTGCACCCCGAAGACGGGGAAGCGACAGCAACTTCATCCCGCTACGATTCGGGCGGGGAAGTCGGAGGGGTTCACATGGAATTGCTGCCCGCCGTCGCGGTTGCGATCGGGCTGTTCGTTGCCGCGCGCGGTGTCTATCGCGGCGTCACGAAGCGCTGTTGGGCCTGCAACCAGCGGCTCGCGAAATGGACCCGCATTTGCACGCACTGCGGCCGCCGTTCGGAGCGCGCCAAGACGCCGCCTCCGTCAGTGGCCCCCAGACGTTGATGCAACGGGCCCTTCAGGGCGCTACGTAGCCCACAGCGCCGGACGCGTAGGGAACCACCGTCACGCCCGAACTCCGGATGTCGAGCGCGGGAGTTGCGCCTTGCACGCGGTTGCTGTCAACGCGCACACCCTTGTTGAACGCGCTGAACACCCGAATGCCGCCCGCGCCGTTCTGCACGATGTCGTTGCGGGTCAGCGTGATATTGGAGTTGGCCTCCTGGCCGTCGCTGTACACCATTGCCGCAGCGTGGCCGGTCGGCGGCCCGCCGCAGGTCTTGAGCGTGTTGTAGCGAGCCACGACGTCGTGCGCGGCGTAAGTCGAGTACGACGCTTCTTGCGCGATGTACAGGCAGGCTGCCCCTGCAAGGTTGCCCTCGAGGAAATTGTTCTCGTACAGCACCTGGCCACCGCCCACCACGCTCATCTGGCGGCCCCACTTGTTGTTGCGTATGACGTTGTGGCGCGCGGTGATGTGGTGCGTGAGACCGCCATCGTGACGGTAGCTGACCACGGCGATCCCGTCGTCGCCGGAGTTCTCGATGCGGTTGTTTTCCAGCGTGACGTAGCTGGCCTTGCCGGTGAGATGGATCGAATCGGACAGCGTGTTCCTGATGGTGTTGTTGGTGATGCGGCCATTGTTGGCCGACCGTGCCGTCTGGATGCCGGCGGCGGCCGCACCATCGATGGTGACTTTGTCGATCGTGAAGTTGGTGGCGCCGAACAGCGCGATGCGGGTCGCCTCCCAGGCAGCCTGCCGCGTGGTGGCCTTCTTGCCGCTCAGCTTCAACAAACTGACCTCGGTTCCGCTGCCGAACATGTAGATTGACTCGCGGCTCGGATTGAGCGCGTAGAGCACCGAGGTATCGCCGGCGCCGACGAGCTTGACGCCGTCGAGGCGGATCACGTCACCGTAGGCGCACACGCCAGCCGGCACGTACACCGCCACGCGCTTGGTCTTGGCGGCGGCAATCGCCGACGCGATCGCCGCCGAATTGTCGAAGCTGCCATCGCAGCGCGCGCCGGTCGTGCGGATGTCGATGGCGCCAGCAGGCGGCGTGGCCACCGTGGTGCCGCTGGTTGTAGCCGACGCCGCGAGTTGCGCGTTGCCCGTTGCCGCGGCACTGGCGCTGACCGGCAGGCGCAGCGCTGCATTCCAAAGAATGGCGCTCTGGCCATCTTTCACGTCAGCGCCATCGAATGCCGCAGCACCGGAACCCACATCGAGCACGGCACCGGCGTCGGTGGGGCGCAGCGTGCGGTCGCCGAAGCGCGCCGAATCGACATACAGGTTGCGATCCTCCGAACCCGATGCACCGTCGTTCGGGAACACGATGTCCACCCGTTGGGTCGGCAGAGTCTTCAGCGCGAAGCGGTAGTCGGCGTAGGCGGTCGACTTGACCGCGACGCTGCCCGCCGCGACGCCATCGACGAACACTTGCATCGTCGGGCCCACGCCGTCGGCAAGCGATGCCCGCGCTCGCACGACGAGGCTCTCACCGGGCGCCTTCAAGCGCAGCGCCGCGTTCCACAACAGGTCGCCGCGCCCGTCGATGACGTTTTGGCCATCGAGCGCCGCCGCGCCGCTGCCCAGATCCACGGTCGCGCCGGCATCGGTGGGCTTCAACGTGGCGCCGTTGACGCGCACCGACTCGATGTACAGGTTGCGGTCCTTGCCGCTCACGGTGGCGTCGTTGCTGAACACCACGTCGATGCGCGCGCCCGGTGCGACGGCCGCGCTGAGCGGGAACACATGGTCGGTGAACACCGTGGCTTTGACTTCGGTGGATGCCACGGGCTTGCCGGCGACCAGCACCTGCATGACCGGGCCCACGCCGCCGGCAATCGTGCCGCGGGCGCGCACCGTGAGGCTGGACCCGGTGGCCGAGGTTGTGACGGCTTGCGCGTCGACGTCGTGGACTTCGATCGTCGATTCGATCAACGGCCCGGTGCCCAACGGCTCGTCCGCACCCGGATCTGCCGTTGCAAGCGATGCAGCATCGTCACCTTGCGACGCCACTTCCGCTGAGCTTGCACTGCCGTCGGATGCGCCGCCGCACCCAACCACCAACACAGTCGTGAATGCGGCCGCAACCGCACACAGAATCCCTCTTTCCATCTGCCCCTCGGAACTTCGGATTGATACTGCCCCGAGACCACCTGGCACAACGGGTGGCGCAGACTAGGCGCTGCATGCGTGCAACGCTGTTCAATC
>DATKJN010000134.1:0-2093 GCA_035543655.1 Burkholderiaceae bacterium
GATGCGGTGGTGAGCCAGTTCGGCTTGATGTTCTTCGACGATCGCGTCGCCGCCGTGCGCGAGATGCGGCGCGTGTTGCGCCCCGGCGGCCGGCTGGCGGTGGCGGTGTGCGACGCGGTCGAGCGCTCGCCCGGCTACGGCGCGCTGGCCACGCTGCTGCAGTCGCTGTTCGGCGCGCGTGTGGCCGATGCGTTTCGGGCGCCGTTTGCCATCGGCGACGGCGTGCGCTTGCACACGATCGCCGCGCAGGCCGGACTCGACGGCGCCGAGGTGTTGCAACGCACGGCCGACGTGCGCTTCGGCTCGGTGGATGCATTGGTGGCGGCCGAACGCGCCTGCATCTGGACGCTCGGCGGCTTGCTCGACGACGCGCAGTTCGATGCGCTGCGCCGCGAAGCGCGGCGCGTGCTGGCGCCGTTCATGCAGCCCGATGGCAGTGTGGCGTTCGCCATGCCGGCGCTGGTGATCGTCGCGCGCAAGGCCTGAGGCGTTCGCACGCAACGCGTGCCGCCGCACTATCATGCGCGCCATGTCGCTGCGTGGCGTGCGCATGCCGTGGTTGCAATCGGGCCCTCGTTGGGCCTGGGCACTTCTGCTCGCGCTGTTGCTGCCATTCGCCCAGGGCGTCGCGGCCAGCCACGCGGTCACGCACCACGGCACGCCGGCGCCACAGCGCGATGCCGCGCCGAGCGCGCTCGACGCCCATTGCACGTTGTGCCTGATCGCCGCGCCGGTGGGCGCAGGCGCGCTGCCGAGCACGGCGCCCACCCCCGCCGCGCCCGCTGCGGCGCATCAGGCGCCGCAGACCGCCACCCCGGTCGATCCCGCGAGCGCGCCAGCGCTCGCCTACCGCAGCCGCGCGCCGCCTTCGCTCTTGCATTGACCGTTGTGCTGCACGCTGCCGCTTGACGCGGCCCGGCGTGCATCCATCCACGTTGATGATGCAAGGAGCATGGCCATGCGCCATCTGTTGCCCACCGCTCTCGCGCTCGCGTTCGCAGCCACTTCAACGGGCGGTTACGCCAACGACGATCTGGCGACACTGCGCGCCGAGATGCAGGCGCTGCGCGCCAGCTACGAACAAGGAATGCAGGCCCTCGAGGCGCGCCTGCAAGCGGCCGAACGTGCCGCCACACCCGCGACCGCTGCGGCACCCGCTGCAGCACCGGCCCCCGTGCCCACACCGGCGCCCGCACCGCCGAGTCCGCCCGCGGGCACCGCGGGCGCCAACGCCAACAGCTTCAACCCGGCGATCTCGCTGATCCTGTCGGGCCTGTACACGCGCACCTCGCAGAACCCGGCGGACTACACGGTCACGGGCTTCGCGCGGCCCGAAGATGCCGAGATCGGCCCCGGCACACGCGGACTGAGCCTGGCCGAAACCGAGCTCACGTTCTCGGCCAGCATCGATCCGTGGTGGCGCGGCGCCGCCAGCATCGCGCTGACCCCCGACAACGAAGTCGAGCTCGAAGAAGCGTTCGTGCAGACCACCGCGCTCGGCAACGGGCTCACGCTGAAGGCGGGCCGCTTTCTGTCCAACGTGGGCTACCTCAATCCACAGCACGCCCACGTGTGGGACTTCGTCGACGCACCGCTGGCGTATCAGGCGCTGCTCGGCGGCCAGCTCGGCGACGACGGGCTGCAGCTCAATTGGCTGGCGCCGCTCGACACCTTTGTGGAATTGAGCGCAGAGGTCGGACGCGGGCGCGGCTTTCCCGGCAGCGACACGTCGCGCAACGGCGCCGGCCGCGCCTCGCTCGCGCTGCACGCCGGCGGCGACGTCGGCGACAGCCACAGCTGGCGCGCCGGCGTGTCGTACATCGACGCGAAGGCGAGCGAGCAGGTGCTGCTGGGGCTCGACCCCGCCGACGCCGGCATCGACAGTGTGTTCAACGGCCGCACGCGCGTGACCGTGCTCGATGCGGTTTGGAAGTGGGCGCCCGACGGCAACGCGTCGCGCACGAGCTTCAAGCTGCAAGGCGAATGGCTGCGCAGCGTGCGCAGCGGCACGCTGAACCACGACCCGTCGGGCGCCAACCTCGACGGCGACTTGCGCGCCACGCAAACCGGCGCCTACGTGCAGGCGGTGCTCC
>DATKJN010000135.1:0-2988 GCA_035543655.1 Burkholderiaceae bacterium
AACCGCTTCGGCAGCGTGTATGCCCACGTGGACCAGGCGCGAGCCGCCTGAGCCTCAGAGTCGCGCCGCGTAGGCTGCGCCGCGCCACTGCGTCGGCGTGCGCCCCGACAGACGCTGGAAGAAGCGCGTGAAGTAGCCCGCGTCGCTGAAGCCGAGACCGAGCGCGACCTGCTTGACGCTCAAAGTGGTGTAGGCGAGATCGCGCTGTGCTTCCAGCATCACGCGCGCGTGCAGCAGCGCCAGCGCGCTGCGCCCGGTGAGCTGCCGGCACACGCGGTTGAGTTGGGTCGGTGTGATGCCCAGTTGCAGAGCCAGCGCCGCCAGCGACGGCTGGGTGCGAAACGAACGATCGACCAGCGCGCGGTAGCGCTCCAGGTGCATCGTCGCGCGCGATCCGCGCGCGGCGCGTTGCGGCTCGGCGCGCGGTGTGGCGCGCTCCAGAGCGACCAGCAATGCGCACAGCGCCGCATCGATGGCCAGTGCGCGCCAGGCCTGGGTGCCGAGGAACTCGGCCTTCAGCTGCGCGGCCGCGCGGGCGACGGCATCGGCCGCAGCGCCGTGCAGCGCCGTTACGCGCGGCTGCAGCACGCGCGCCGGTAGCGCTGGCGTGGCGGCCAGCAGTTGCTCGATGTGCGCCTGCAGCACGGTGAACACGCTGCCGTCGATGCCGGGCTTGAAGCGGAACCCGTGCGGCACCAGGGCCGGCACCGTCAGCACACACGGACCGCGCAGCGGCGACACCTGCGCATCGATCGTGGCCTCGCCGCGGCCGCGCCCGATGTACAAAATTTGAAAGAGGGTGGCATGGCGGTGGGCCTGAATCTGCCAGCCGTGCCGGCTGCTGCGCTCGGCAATCGACTCCCAGTGCAGCCAGTCAGTCGCCGGACGCGAATCGACCTCGCCATACAGCGTGTAGGTGGGCAGGTGGCCGACGGCGAACATGTACCGATTGTGCAAGCGGTGGTGGCATCCGTCCATTGAGCGCGCGGGTTGCCCCGCCTACGCTGCATGCGCCGGGTGCCCGAGCAGCAGCCGTGGAGACAACGCATGCGCACACAAGTCGTCATCGTCGGCGCCGGCCCGGCCGGGTTGTTGCTCGGCGGCCTGCTGAGCCAGGCGGGCATCGACAACCTGCTGCTCGAGCAGCGCAGCGGCGAATACGTGCTCGGCCGCATCCGCGCCGGCGTGCTCGAACAGGTGACGGTCGACCTGCTCGACCAGCTCGGCGTGGGTGCGCGCATGCACGCCGAAGGCCTGCCGCACGACGGTGTGGAGCTGTGCTTCAACGGTGAGCGGCATCGCATCGACCTGCACGGCCTGACTGGCAAGCGGGTGATGGTGTACGGCCAGACCGAGGTCACCCGCGACCTGATGCAGGCGCGCGAAGCGTCGGGGCGCAGCACCGTGTACGAGGCCGAGGACGTCAGCGTGCACGACTTCATCGACGGCAGCCAGCCGAGCGTTCGCTATCGGCATGGCGGCACCGTGCACACCGTGGAGTGTGATTTCATCGCCGGCTGCGATGGTTTCCATGGGGTGTGCCGAGCCAGCGTGCCCAAGGAGCGCATCACGCCGCATGAAAAGATCTACCCGTTCGGCTGGCTCGGCTTGCTGGCCGATGTGCCGCCCGTGTCGCACGAGCTGATCTACCTGAACCACGAACGCGGCTTCGCCCTGTGCAGCATGCGCAGCCGCACGCGCAGCCGCTACTACGTGCAGTGCTCGCTCGACGACAACGTCGAGCGGTGGTCCGACGACGCGTTTTGGGCGGAACTGCGCGCACGCTTGCCCGCCGATGCGGCGGCCCACCTCGTCACCGGACCGTCGCTTGAGAAGAGCATCGCGCCGCTGGGCAGCTTCGTGTGCGAGCCGATGCGCTTCGGCCGTTTGCTGCTCGCCGGCGACGCGGCGCACCGCGTGCCGCCCACCGGTGCCAAGGGCCTCAACCTGGCGGCCAGCGACGTGGCCTATCTCGCCCAGGGCTTGATCGGCTTCTACAAGGGCCAGCAGACCGAACTCGAGCACTACTCCGATCGTTGCCTGCGCCGCGTGTGGCGCGCCGAGCGCTTCTCGTGGTGGATGACGTCGCTGATGCACGACTTCCCCACGAGCAACTCGTTCGAGCGCAAGGTGCAACTGGCCGAGCTCGACTACCTGGTCCACTCCGAAGCGGCGTCGAAAGCGATGGCGGAGAATTACGTCGGCCTGCCGATGTAGCGGCACCGCGCTAGCCCTCATGCGGGGCGCGCTGTTGCGCTGGCATGATGCGGCGATCACCCACAGGACCGCCGCATGATTCTCGAGATCGCCGACATCCGCATCCCGCCCGGCCAACAGGCCGCGTTCGACGAAGCCATCCAGCGCGGCATCGCCACCGTGGCGAGCAAGGCCAAGGGCTTTCGCGGCTTCAAGGTCAACAAGGGCATCGAGTCGCCCGAGCGCTACGTGCTGATGATCTTCTGGGACGCCCTCGAAGACCACACGGTCGGCTTTCGCCAGGGCCCGCTGTTCGCGCAGTGGCGGGCCATCGTCGGCCCGTTCTTTGCGCAACCGCCGCAGGTGGAGCACTTCACCTTGCTTGCCAAATCGGACTGACCCAGCAGGAGGTCGCGATGTCCACGCGCGCTGAAGCCCTGGCCGCCGCCGCGCACGAATTCGACAGCGGCGCCTTTCAGCGCACGCTGGCGCGGCGTATTGCTGCCCCCACCGAAAGCCAGAACCCCGAGCGAGCGGCCGCGCTGCACGCGTACCTGAGTGACGAAATCGCGCCTGCGCTGTCCGCGCTCGGCGTGCGTTCGCAGGTGTTCGACAACCCGCTGCCCGGCAAGCAACCCTTCCTGATCGGCCGACACACCGAAAACCCGTCACTGCCGACCGTGCTCGTGTACGGCCACGGCGACGTGGTGCGCGGCCTCGAAGGCCGCTGGCGCGATGGGCGCGACCCGTGGACCTTGGACGCGCAGGGCGAGCGCTGGTACGGCCGAGGCA
>DATKJN010000136.1:0-6321 GCA_035543655.1 Burkholderiaceae bacterium
GCAGCTGCACACCGCCGTGCAGGCGGTGCGCGCACGGCCGTCACGGGCCCCATCGGCGCAGAGCCTGGCCACTGCCGAGGCCGCGCTCAATGCCACGGTGGCGCGTGTGCTGAATCAGGTGGAGGCGGATCCGGCCCTGCACGCGCACGAGACCGTGGCCACTCAGATGCTGGCGCTGTTCGCGTTCGGTCCGCGCTTGCTCGAGTCGCGTCAGCGTTTCAACACCGCGAGCACTGCCTACAACGGTGCGATCAGACAGTTTCCGACGCGGCTGTTGGCGCCGGTGTTTCGCTTCGAGGCGGCGGGCACGCTGTGAGCGCGGTGCGATGAGCAACAGCGACGACAACACGCCCGCATCGCCGGCCACGGCGCCGGTCCCTGCCGTGCCGCCCGCAGCAGCGCCGGCTGCGGCGCCCGCGTCCGAAGCGGTCGCGGCGCCAACGCGGGCCGACCCGGTGGAGAAGGCGCAGCGGCGCGCGCGGATGCTGCTGGTGGCCGGACCGGGTCAGTTGCATGCCGCCGTGCTCGCGTTGTTGCTGACGCCGGGCCGCGCGCGCGAAATGGCGGTGTGGCGCGACGAGAACCGGCACACCGTCGGTGCAAAGGAACTGCGCAACGAGTTGATCAAGCTGCATCCCTCCGAGCGGGTGCCGTGGCTGGAAAAGTTCATCGCCAAGGTCGCATTGGGACCGCTCGACAAGCGCCAGCAGCTGCTGCGTGCGGTGCGCCGGCTGATCGCCGCCGACGGCCGCGCAATGGCGCTCGACCGGCTGCGCTGGCTGGCGATCCGCCACGCGCTCGGCGATGTGCGCGCCATCGCGCTGCCGGCCGCGGCCGAGGTCGATCTCGATGGCCTGGCCACCGAGACGGCGCGGCAGATCGGCCGTTTCGCAGCCTTCCTGTCGCGCATCGTGCCCTCACCCGAGATCGATCTCGATGTGGTGTCGGGCACGCAGGCCAGCGGCGAACGCTGGTGGATCGAAGTGATGAAGCCGTGGCCCGATGCCGGCGCCACGCGCGACATGCCCGACTCCAACGCCTTGGTCAGCGCGCTGCACGACGTGCAAGCGCTGCCGTGGATGCTGCGGCCGGTGTTGGTTCGGCGCTGGGTCGACGCCGCCGTTTCGTTGTCCCCGGCCGGCCAGCTCGGCGCACCGGCCGCCGAAGCGCTGCGCATTGCGGCCCACCTGCTCGAGAGCCCGCAGCCGCCCGCCGTGGCAGCGTGCTTCGACGACCTCGACGCCGCCTGAGGCGGGACATTCGTCCACGCTGTCTTCTGCTGCTGCGCAGCAAGCGTATTGAGACGCTGACACGCTTTATACATTGCTAACTGCTTATATTGTGATGTAGAGTGCACGCGACGTCGCGCAGCACCCCATGCAGCAACCCTTTTCGCCTCCCGTGACCGGCCGCTGGCTGCGAGCACCCGAGGGGTTCGTGCGCGGCGCCGACATCGCGCGTGCCGCGGTCGAATTGCGCCAGGGCCGGCGCGACCTGCTGCGCAGCGCGTTCGCTGCCGCACTGGCCGGCGGCGGCGCCGCGATCGCGCACGCGCAAGGCGATCCGCACATCCTCGAGGTGCCGGCGCATGGCAAAGGGCTTGGCAACCCGGTGGCCACCGATGGCTACGGGCAGCCGTCGCAGCACGAGCGCAACGTGCAGCGCCGGCAGAGCCCGGGGCTCACGCAGACGCGCCAGGCTTCGGTGTCGTTCGCGCCGCTGCAATCGTTGTTCGGCATCGTCACACCGACTGGACTGCATTTCGAGCGCCACCACCAGGGCTGGTGGGATGTCGACCCGACGAAACACCGGCTGATGCTGAACGGGTCCGACGCGCGCTTGCTGAAGACGCCGATGGTCTTCACGATGGACCACCTGATGCGGCTGCCGTCGGTGTCGCGCTTCCACTTCATCGAATGCGGCGCCAACACCGGCATGGAATGGGGCAACGTCGCGGTGCCGACGGTGCAGTACACGCATGGCATGTTGAGCTGCTGCGAGTTCACCGGCGTGCCGGTGAAGCTGCTGCTCGACCTGTGCGGTGCCGACTCCCGGCGCGGCCGTTTCCTGCTCGCCGAAGGCGCCGATGGATCGGGCATGACGCGCACCATCCCGATGGACCTGGTCGAACGTGGCGAGGTGCTGGTGGCTTACGGCTGCAACGGCGAGATGCTGCGCCCGGAGAACGGCTACCCGCTGCGACTGGTGGTGCCCGGCGCGCAAGGCGTGAGTTGGGTCAAGTACCTGCGCCGCCTCGAGCTCGGCGACCAGCCCTATGGCACCAAGGACGAGACGCTGCACTACGTCGACCTGATGCCCGACGGCCTGCACCGGCAGTACACCAGCATCCAGGAATGCAAGAGCGTGGTCACCACGCCGTCGGGCGGCCAGGTGCTGCTGGACAAGGGCTTCTACAGCATTTCGGGACTTGCCTGGTCCGGTCGCGGCAAGGTGAAACGCGTCGATGTGTCCACCGACGGCGGGCAGAACTGGCGACCCGCCCGTCTGCAGGAGCCGGTGATGCAAAAGTGCCTCACGCGCTTCAGTGCCGACTGGGTGTGGGACGGCAAACCCGCGCTGCTGCAAAGCCGCGCCATCGACGACACCGGTTACGTGCAGCCGACCTACCGGCAGCTGCGTGCCGCGCGCGGTTCGCGCTCGATCTACCACAACAACGCCGTCCAGTCCTGGCTGGTGAGCGAGAGCGGCGAGGTGCGCAATGTGCAACTGGCGTGACGCGATCGTTTCGCTGCTGCTCGGCAGCGCGGTGACGTTGGCGCTTGCCCAAGGCGCGGCCTATGTCGGCATCGGTCGTGTCGCCACACCCGCCGAGCTGGCAGCGTGGGACACCGACGTGCGGCCCGACTTCAAGGGCCTGCCGAAGGGCTCGGGCACGGTCGCGCAGGGTCAGCAGATCTGGGAGGACCAGTGCGCGAGCTGCCACGGCATGTTCGGCGAGTCGAACCAGGTGTTCCAGCCGATCGTCGGCGGCACCGGGGCCGCCGATGTCCAGCGCGGTCGCAGCGCACGCCTCATCGATCCGTCGTTCCCCGGGCGCACCTCGCTGATGAAGCTGCCGACGCTGTCGACCCTGTGGGACTACGTCTACCGAGCGATGCCGTGGAGCGCTCCGAAGTCGCTGTCGCCCGACCAGGTGTATGCGGTGGTGGCCTACATGCTCAATCTGGGCGGCGTGCTGCCCGATGACTTCGTGTTGTCGGATGCGACCGTTGCCGAGGCCCAGGCGCGCCTGCCCAATCGCAACGGCATGACGCAGGCGCACGCGCTGTGGCCGGGTGTCAAGTCGCGCCCCGACGTGCAAGCCGCTGCGTGCACGCGCAACTGCACCAGCGCGCCACGCATCGCGTCGACGATTCCCGAACACGCCCGCGATGCGCACGGCAATCTTGCCGAGCAGAATCGCAACGTCGGTGCCCAGCGCGGCGTCGACACCTCGCGAGTGGCCACTGCCGGTGCGCCCGCGGCCACCGTCAGCCCGGCTGCGGCGCCATGGGCATTGGCCGGCAAGCATGGCTGCACCGCCTGCCACGGCCTCGAGGGCCCGCTGGTCGGTCCGGGGTTTCGCGAGGTCGGCCGCAAACACGGTGGCCGCGGCGACGCGGTGGCCTACCTGAACGAGAAGATCCGTTCCGGAGGAGCCGGCGCGTGGGGCAGCGTGCCGATGCCGCCGCAGAACCTACCCGAGTCCGATGCGCTGGCGCTGGCCCGCTGGATCGCGCAGGGTGCGGTGCAGTGAACGCGGCGTCGACCGACACCCGTAGAACCCACGGGCCGCAGGTTGTTGCGGCCCGCCTATCATTGCCTCGATCGAAGGAGTTCAAAACAATGGTCGCCCGAAGATTGGTGCTTGAACGTTGTGCCCAAGTGGCGGGCCTGTTGGCCGCTGCGGGCCTGTTGCCGAGCGCAGCGCGCGCGGCCTGGCCGCAAGCGGCGTTCGACGCGAAGAACCTGGCCGATGCAGTGAAGGCGCTCGGGGGTTCGGCGCCGGTGGAGAGCAAGGACGTGACGCTGACCGGCCCCGACATCGCCGAGAACGGTGCCGTCGTGCCGGTGGGCTGCGCGTGCAGCCTGCCCGGCCTGAAGCGGCTGGCACTGCTGGTGGAGAAGAACCCCAACACGCTGGCGGCGGTGTTCGACGTCACCGACGCCCTCGAACCGAACTTCTCCACGCGCGTGAAGATGGGTCAGTCGAGCAACGTGTTCGCGGTGGCGATGCTGGGCGACGGCAAGGTGCTGTACGCGCAGAAGGAGATCAAGGTCACGTTGGGCGGATGCGGAGGTTGACATGGCAGCTGATCCGATGCGAATTCGCGCGCAGGCGCAGGGCGACAAGGCGGTCGTGCGCGTGTTGATGAGCCACGAGATGGAAACCGGCCAGCGCAAGGACAGCGCGGGCAAGACGATTCCCGCCTGGTTCATCCAGGAAGTGACCGCAGCCCACAACGGCAAGACGGTGCTCAACGCCGAGTGGGGCCCGGCGGTGTCGAAGAACCCGTTCCTGCAGTTCACGATCAAGGGCGCCAAGGCCGGCGACAAGATCACCGTGAACTGGGTGGACAACCGTGGCGAAAAGAGAAGCGACGAAGCCACAGTGACCTGAGCGCCAGGCCTCGACAACACACAGGAGACACGGTGAAAGCGTTGTGGATCGGGGCCGCGGGCCTCATGGGACTGGCGTTGCTGCCCGTGCAGGCGCAGAAGTCGAGCGCCGATGCGATCGCCGAGTACCGCAAGATGCTCGAGGACGGCAATCCGGCCGACCTGTTCGAGGCCAAGGGCGAAGCGCTGTGGAAGCAGAAACGCGGCCCGAAGAATGCATCGCTCGAGTCGTGTGACCTCGGCAAGGGGCCGGGCGTGGTCAAGGGCGCGTTCGTCGAGCTGCCGCGCCACTTCGCCGACACGAAGAAGGTGCAAGACCTCGAGTCGCGTCTCGTGACCTGCATGTCCACGCTGCAGGGGCTGAATGCCGACGAGATCGCCAAGACGCCCTTCGGCCGCGGCGAGCAGGAGAACGTGACCGCCTTGGCCACCTATGTGGCCGCTGCGTCGCGCGGCTTGCGCTTCAACCTGCCACAGGCGCATGCCGAAGAGCGCCGCATGTACGAGATCGGCAAGCGGGTGTTCTACTTCCGCGGCGGCCCGTACGATTTTTCTTGTGCTTCGTGCCACGGCGAGGACGGCAAGCGCATCCGCCTGCAAGACCTGCCCAACCTGAACAAGAACCCGGGCGACGGCATCGGCTTCGCCGCGTGGCCAGCCTACCGCGTGAGCAACGGCCAGATGTGGGGCATGCAGCTGCGCCTGAACGATTGCTACCGCCAGCAGCGCTTTCCGTACCCCGGGTTCGGTTCGGAAGCGACGATCGCGGTGTCCACCTACATGGGCGTGAATGCCAAGGGCGCCGAGTCGATCGCGCCGTCGATCAAGCGGTGAGTGCGATGCAGACCCTCCATCCGATGAAGATCCTTGTCGTCGTCACCATGGTGCTGGCGCTCGCCGGCTGCACGTCACTGCCGTCGAGCGCCGAGCTCGATCAGCAGACGGTGGCGACCATGAAAGCGTCGTTCCGGGACCAGGGCATCGCCAAGGTCGATCGCCTGAACCAAGACCTTGGTCAACGCGCGTGCTCGTCGCCCGTGGCGCCCGGCGACGACGTGGTCAAGCGCATCGACAGCGAGTCGATGGCCACGATCAAGTGGCCCACCGGGGGCCGCTATCTCGGCGACTGGCGCGAGGGCGAGAAGCTGGCGCAAAACGGCCGCGGCATGACCTGGACCGATGCGTCAGCCGCCCCCAAGGACAACGGCGCCAACTGCTACAACTGCCACCAGATCGACAAGAAGGAGATCTCGTTCGGCACCATCGGCCCGAGCCTGTGGAACTACGGCAAGCTGCGCGGTGTGAGCGACGTCCCCGACGCCGCCGCTGCGCCGATCGTGCAGTACACCTGGGGCAAGCTGTGGAACAGCAAGGCCTACGCGGCCTGCTCCAACATGCCGCGTTTCGGCCACATGGGCTTGCTCAGCGAAGACCAGCTGCGCGATGTGATGGCGCTGCTGCTCGACCCGAAGTCGCCGGTCAATCAGTGACTCGCGCACGAGGCCCTCTGCGGGTCTTCGGGCCGTCGTGAAGCCATGAGCTTGAGCCGACGCGAGTTCACGCAGGTGCTCGCGATGGCCGGCGCGGCGGGCTTCTCGCTCGGCCGCTGGGCCGATGCCGACGCCGCGCAGGCTGGTGCCGCGCTGTACGACACGGCGCCGCCGTTCAAGGGACCGGGTGCGGTGTCGCTGCTGCACATGA
>DATKJN010000137.1:0-2817 GCA_035543655.1 Burkholderiaceae bacterium
GTCGATCCGGCGATCCTGCGCCACGCGCGTTCGCAGATGCACCAGGGCGCCGGTGCGCTCGAGCTGGTTGGCATGCCCACCGCGGCGCTGATGTTGCGCGCCGCCGAGGCCGCGGTCATCAAGCTGGCGGGCAAGTCGCGCAGCATGACGTCGGCCCAGGTCGACGTGATCGAGCGGGGCTCGTTCGCACTGCTTGACTACCTCGCCCGCTTGCTGGCCGGCAAACTGATCTCACCGGCGGCGATGTTCCCGCAGTACAAGGCCCTGCAGGAGCTGGCCGGTGCCGGCCGCGTGCACCCAGCCGACCTGTGGAACCGCGACTGGCAATGGCGCACGGTCAAGGCGCCGGATGCGCCGGCGCCCAAGCGCGCGGATGCAGACACCCAGGCCGAGCTCGAAGGTGAGACGCTGACCCTGATGCGCGGCCGCGATGCCGGCGCCGCGCAACGCATGAGCGATCTGCTGGCCGGCCTGGCGGCTGGCAGCAAGGACCGCCTGGCCACGCTGTGGCACCTCGCGTCCGCCGTCTACGAAGCGCAGGCCAATGGCCTGCTGAAGGTCGATGTCTACGGCAAGCGCCTGGCCTCGCGGTTGCTTGCGCAGCTGCGCGCCGGCGAGGGTGCCGATGCATCCGATCGTCTGGCACAGGATCTGTTGTTCTTTTGCTCTCAGGCCGTGCCCAACGAGCGCCAGCCCGCCGGGCCGAGACTGGCCGCAGCGCGCAAGGCATTCGAGCTGAGGAATCCGAACGCCGTCGACTACGACAGCGCGCGCCTCGGCCGCTTCGATCCGTCGATGCTGGCGCAAGCCCGCAAGCGCGTCGCCGCGGCCAAGGACGTGTGGTCGGCAGTTGCCGGTGGCGACCTGCAGCGCCTGCCGGGGCTGGCCGAGCAGTTTGCGCTGGTCGGCGAGTCGCTGCAAAAGCTCTACCCCGAAGGCGAGACGCTGGCCAAGTCGCTGCTGCAGTCGGCGGCGCACACCGTGCACAGCGGCGGCTCCGTTGCACCTGAGCATGCGATGGAGGTGGCGACTGCGTTGCTGTACGTCGACGCGTCGCTGGAAGACCAGGACCTCGATCATCCCGAGCTGTCGGGCCGCGTGCGGCGCCTCGCGCAACGTGTCGACGGCGTGCGCCAGGGCCATTCGCCAGGCGCGCTTGAAGTGTGGATGGAAGACCTGTACCGCCGGGTCTCCGACCGCCAAACCATGGGCAGCGTGGTGCAGGAACTGCGCGCGTCGCTGTCCGAGATCGAAAAGCACATCGATCAGTTCTTCCGCAATCCGGTCCAGCGCGAGGTGCTGATCCCGGTGCCGGCGCAGCTGTCGTCGATGCGCGGTGTGCTGTCGGTACTCGGCCAGGATCACGCGTCGCACGCCGTTGTGCGCATGCGCGACGACGTCGACACGATGATCGCCGCCGATGCCAATACGGCGCCGCAGGGCAGTGCTTTCGACCGCTTGGCCGATAACCTCGGTGCACTGAGCTTCCTGATCGACATGCTCAGCGTGCAGCCGCAGATGGCGAAATCGCTGTTCCGCTTCGATGCGGCCAGCGGTCAGCTGGAATCGGTGATGGACCGGGCGCACCGCCCGTCGGTGTTCGGTGCACTCGATGGCGTGCCGGCGTTCGAACGCGAACTGGTCGAGAAGGCCGGCGAGATCGCCAAATCAGCCGCCGCATCGGAGGCCGATGCCGGTGACGTCGCACGCGACCTCGAGATGCTCGCGCGCCAGGCCGAAGCCGCCGATCAGCGCAGCATCGCCACCGCAGCCGACAAGGCGCAGCGCGCGTTGAAGGGCGCCGAGTCGGGCGATGAGCGCAAGGAAGCGCTCGCGCAGGCCGCCAAGGTGATGACCGAGTTGGTCAAGCCGCACGTCGACGCACAAGCCAGCAAGCCCGCGCCACTGAAGCCGCTGCCGCCGCCTGAGGTGGCAGCGCCACCGGTGCCGCCGGGCCAGACCGGACTCGAAGACGACACCGAGATGCGCGACATCTTCCTGGAGGAAGCGCGCGAGGTGATGCAGACCGCCCGAGAGGCTTTGGCCCAGTTGGCCAAGACGCCGAACGACCTGAACGAGATGACCTCGGTGCGCCGCGCCTTCCACACGCTGAAGGGCAGCTCGCGCATGGTCGGGCTGAAAGACTTCGGTGAAGCTGCATGGGGTTGCGAGCAGCTGTACAACACACGCTTGGCCGACGGCGGCGGCGCCGATACCGATCTGCTCGAATTCAGCGGCGAGGCGCTCGACTACCTCGGCCGTTGGATCGAAGGCGTTGCCGGCGGCGAGACCGCCGGATACAACCATCGCGTGGTCGGCCGCGCTGCCGATGCGATGCGCAACGAGCGTCGCCGCATCCCACTGAGCGAGGACGCCGTCAGCGCAATGGGCGCCTTGCCGCCCGCCGCGCCCGCATTCGCGTCGACGCCCGCCGCGCCCGCCCTGCCGGTGGCACCGGTTGTGCCGAGCGCTCCAGTCGTGCCGGCCCAGGTTATGCAGGCGGTCGAACCGCCGCCCGAGCCGGTGCAGGCGCTTGAAGTGCCCGACGTGACGATCGACCTGGATTTCGGAGCCGACGCGCCGGTCATAGAGGTCCCGGACGTCTCTGTCGTCTTTGACGCGCCGACCGAGACGCTGTCGCTGTCTGACTTGCCGACGCAGACCTTCACGCCGGCCACGCCGACGCCCGCGGCGCCACCGAACGAGCCGATCGAGCTCATCGAGCTCGAGTTGCCGGAGGTCGAGGCCGAACCCCTGATGCCGCGCGATGTGTTGGGAGCGCCCGAGACCCGCCCCGACGGCCTGCAGACGATGCCT
>DATKJN010000138.1:0-3609 GCA_035543655.1 Burkholderiaceae bacterium
ACGCGGCGGCACGTCGCAACCGGAGACGAACAGGGCGCGCAACGCATCGATCAGCGGCGCGAACGGCAAGCGAGCGCGTGTGGCCTCGGCATCGAGGATCAGCATGCGGCCACTGTAGCAATCGCGGCCGCGCGCTTCAGCCGCCGCGCCTGTGCATCCGGATCCTCAGTGCACTGGCACCCACACCCACACTGCGACGACGGCGGCGGCGAGTGCGAGCCAGAACAACGCGGCCTGCCACTGCTCGCGCGCGTGATGCGGGTCTCGACGCAAGGTCGCAGCCTTCTTCAGTGCACGTTCGACGCGTCGGCGCCTTGCGGCGTGCCGGCATCGATGCGGCGTTGCGCACCGTGCAGCATCGCCGCCAATTCGCGAAACGCCTGCGGCTCGAAGCGCAGCGTCATGAAGTCGAGGTTGAGGTGCAGGTTGCCGCAGCGGCACAGCATCACCGCACCCATGTCGCTGCGCGACAGCACGCGCGCCGGTCCGTCACAAGGCGATCGCGGCGCAGCACTGGCTGGAGTGGGGATCGACATCGGCAACTCCTGATGCAAAGTGGCTCGCAATGTAATGAGAATGGTTCGCATTTGCAAATGCAATACCCACCCAGCCGGCACGCCGCTTGCCCCCCAGCGCGCAATGCGCATTGGAGGGTTCATGCCAGGGGTTTGGCTGCGTGCCGTCGTTGCCGCGGCGTTGCTGCTCACGTGGCTCGTGCCGGGCGTGCGCCTGTCGGTGTCGCCCCAGGAGCGTGCGCTCGCAGCCGCGTCCACCGAACTGATGTGCCTGTCGTCGCGCGCCGCTGCGGTGCCGGCGGTCTGGCGTGAAGACGCCAGCACCGCATCGGGGTTCACTGCGGTGCGCGCGACGCTGTTCGACGCCGCCGCTCCGATGCAGCGCGCCTTCGACAAGCAGTGGCAGACCGATGCCACGCGGGTGGGCTTCGTCGTCTTTGCCGCGCTGATGCTGCTCGCCTGCGCACGACGCTTCGCCGGCGTCGCGGCGTTGCTTGTCATTGCTGCAGCAACTCTGTACTGGTGGGCGTATGACCCGCACGCGGATGCTTACAGGCTGTTGCTGGTGACGCAGTCGCTGCCGCTGTGGTGGCATGCCATATCGCAATGGAGTTGGGCGCTGCAGGCCGAACGACTGGTGGCCCCGCTCACCCTATGGATCGCTTTGCTCGGTGCGTGCTGGCTGTTGTGGCGCGCCGAGAGCACCCGCCCGCGCCGCACCGCGCGGGCCTCGACCGCAAGGTTTCCAACACTGATAACCACCCGAGGGAGATCGTGATGCCCAACAGCCGATTGCGTTCGTTGATCCCGTTGTTCGCTGCCGTCGTTTTATGGAGTTGCGGCGGCGGAGGCGACTCCGATGACAACGGGCAAGCCGCGCCGGCACCGGCACCCGCACCGGCACCGGCACCGACGCCGCCGGCGCCCACGCCACCCGCACCCGCACCGATCCCGCCGCTGGCGCAACCCGCGCTCGACATCAGCGGCACCGCCGCGCCGGTGGGCATCGACTACTGGGGCGACAACAGCGACGCCGCCGGCGGCAAAGGGGAGACCATCGACGGCGTCCCGTGCCGGCAGATGGACGAGACGTACCACGTCCACACACACCTGTCGATCGTGCTCAACGGCCAACTGCTCACGGTCCCGCAGCAACTCGGCCAGGTGCCGGCCACCACCACCGCCGCGGGCTGCTTCTACCAGATCCACAACCACGACAAGGCCGGCCGCCTGCACATCGAAGCGCCGGCGCCGGTGAACTACACCCTCGGCAGCTTCTTCAAGATCTGGGGCCAGCCGCTGTCGAGCACCAACATCGCCGGCATCACCGGCCTGCCCGTCGTGGTCTACGTGACTGACAACGGCAACACGATGCGCCACACCGGCGATCCATCGACGATTGAGCTGCGATCCAAGCGCCTGATCACGATCCAGATCGGCACGCCGGTCAACGCGATCCCGAACTTCAGCTGGAACGGCACCTGATGCGTCGGGCTAGCCCGGCGCGCCGGCTTCGCGGCCCGCGCCGGGCTCGTTCTTCTTGGCACCGCGAATGTTCATCGCGGCCAGCGCAAACTGCAGCACCACGAGCGCGTGGGCGTGCGCGCCGAAGCCCCACACCACCCACAACACGTTGCTCAGCAGGAAGCACCAGAAGCCGAGCTTGCGCCGGCGCGGCGAGCGTGCACCGACCAGCCAGGCGGCCAGCACGGTGACCGCCATCGCCGGCCACTGAAGCCACTCGATCATTCGCCTTCGATCGGCACCTGCCTCGACTTGTCGTTGTCGTCGGGCTTGCGCGGTTGCGGCTCCTGCGCGCTGCCGCCACGCTCGGGTTGCCGCGGGTGCGGCTGCTTCTCGTCGTCACGCGGTTGCGAGATGCCGGGCTTTTGCGGGTTGAGCTTGTCTGAGTCCATGCGTGTCTCCTGTTCGCATCGGCCAACGCAGCCGATGCAGCGGATCAGGCAATGCACATGCCCCGCGTTGCATGAAGGCGGTGGATGCACGCTGGCACAATCGCCGCATGCGCCGACGAGGGTCGATTCAAGCCCTGCTCTGGGCTGTCGCCTGCACGTTGGTGCTGAAGGCGGCGGTGCCGCTGCTGGCCGCCGGTGCGGCCCATCTGCAAGGGGTGCCGGTCGGCAGCATCTGCGGCATCTACGGCGTGACGCTGCCCGGGGTCAAAGCAGATCCGCACGCCCATCACCACGGCCACCATGCTGAACACGGCGACGCAGCGCCGTCCAGCGATGCACCAGCGCACTCCGGCAACGACCCCAACCACTGCGCGCTGACCGGCCTGGCCGCGATGGCCGTGCCCGATCTGCCCGCGCTGCCGGTGCGCCCCCCGACCAGCGCAGCCACCACAGCGCCGCGCATCGCCTGCGCACAGGCCAGCGACGCGTGCGCCGCCTGGGCCGCGCGCATGCAGCACCCGCCTCCCACCCGGGCCTAAAGCCTCAGCCCGCGCTGAGGCCCCGAGCCGCTCCGTCCATCGCGCACAGCGCACGGTTCGAAGCCGTGCGCTGTGCCGTGCGTGCACCGCACGAACGCGAGGGCGGCCCGCCCTGCCCTGGAGGGGACCATGAACACCTCTGTATCGACTGCCATCGGGTTGTCGGCCTGCGCGCTGCTGTGCGCCGCACACGCGCAACCGTCGGAGGCCGCGGCCGCCGACACGCCGAGCAAGGCCATCGGCGTGGTCGAGGTCACCGGATCGCGGCCGACGTCGCTGCCGACGCAGATTCCGACCACGATGGAAAGCACCACGCGCGAGGAGATTCAGCGCCACATCAACGCCACCGACAGCGAAGACGCATTGAAGTACTTTCCTAGCCTGCTGGTGCGCAAGCGTTATATCGGCGACTACAACCACGCCATCCTGTCGAGCCGCGCATCGGGCACCGGCAACAGCGCGCGCTCTGCGGTGTACGCCGACGGCATCCTGCTGTCCAACTACCTCGGCAATGGCGTGGGCGGGCTGTCGTTCCCACCGCGCTGGGGACTGGTGACGCCCGAGGAGATCGACCGCGTCGATGTGATGTACGGGCCGTTCTCCGCCGCCTATCCCGGCAACTCGGTGGGTGCGGTGGTC
>DATKJN010000139.1:0-2313 GCA_035543655.1 Burkholderiaceae bacterium
TCGCGCAACCCGGCCGCCTGCAGGCGCTGCACCAGCGCCACCTTGTGCTCGGTGGCGACCGGTTCTTTTTCGTTTTGCAGGCCGTCGCGCGGCCCCACTTCGACCAGCGTGACGCGTGAAGGAATCATGGCGCTCGCCTCACGATTGGGATGTGCGCACCACTATAGCGGTGCACTCGAGCGCCCGCGGTGACCAAGGACTTCCTGCGCGAGTGGGCAGCGGTGCCGCGGTCGCGGGATTGCGAGGAACTTGCCGGCGAGGAGAATGGCGTCCACAGGCAAGCCGATGATGACCCCCACTTCCAACCGTCGGCTGCAACTCGCCACACGCATCCACTATGCGCTGATGCGCGAGCTGGGCCAGGGCATCGATGTCGGGCGCCTGCTGAAACAACGGCTGTACGCGCGCGACGTGCTGTTGGTGTGCGACGCCTGCACCGGCAACGACCTGCAGCGCCTGGCCAAGGCATTTCGCGGCGCGATGCAAGAAGCGATCGACGCCGGCGCCAGCGGCAGCTCGACATTCGGCCTGTCGGCGTTCAACGGCTCGCAGATGTCCACCCCCGGCGACGGCTGGACCGAGTCGGTGCCGACGGCCTGACCGACTCAAGCCGCACGCTCACTGCGTTCGCTGCCCCCGCAGCGGGTCCGGCCTGGGAGGGCCCAGCGCCGGACGGCCGTGGACCCTCATTCCTGCAGGCGCAGCAGCTCGCTGCCTTCGCCCACCTGGTCGCCCGGCGCGTAGAGGCAGTCGCGCACCACGCCGTCGCGCGGCGCGTGGATGGTGTGCTCCATCTTCATCGCCTCGATCACCGCCAGCGCCTGGCCGCGCGCGACCTTGTCGCCGGGCTTGGCCATGTAGGCGATCAGCTTGCCCGGCATCGGCGCGGTGAGTTGACCGGTGCTGGCAGCGCCCTCGCCCGCATGCGCAATGTCGTCGACTTCGCGCACGTCGGCGCGGCCGTCGGGCGTGAACACGCTCACGTGCTCACCGTGCACGTACACCGTGAGCCCCTGACGCCGCTCGCCCAGCGTGACGTCGTGCGCCTCGCCCAACGAACGTGCCATGAACGGCCAGCTCGCGTCGCCGATCTCCAACCGCAGCCCGCCGTCGTGCAGGCGCGCCAGCGCCACGGCGTGTTCGTCGTCGCCGCGCTTCAGGTGAAAGTGCCGGCGCGCGCCGCCGTGCAAGCGAAAGCCATCGCGCCGCGACCATGGGTCGGCATCGGGCCGCGTGCTCTCGTCGGCGAGCGCATGCGCCACCACGCCGGCGGCCGCCACTTCGAGCGGCAGCGGCGGCTGGCCGAACAGCGCATCACGTTCACGCTCGATCAGCGCCGTGTCGAGATCGGCCTCGGCAAACGAGCGTGAGTTCACGGTGCGGCGCAGGAAGGCGACGTTGGTGTGCAAGCCCACGATGTGCGTGTCGCGCAGCGCGGCATCGAGCCGCGCCAGCGCCTGCGCGCGCGTGTCGCCCCAGACGATCAGCTTGGCGATCATCGAGTCGTAGTACGGGCTGATGGCATCGCGCTCGCGCACGCCGGCGTCGACACGCACGGCGGCAGGTGGATGGAAACGCTCAGCGTCGGCATTGCGGCGGAACGCCACGTGCGCCGGCCAGCGCAAAGTGTGCAGCGTGCCGGTGGCCGGCAGGAATCCCGCCTCGGGGTTCTCGGCGCAGATGCGCGCCTCGATCGCGTGGCCGTTGATCGCCAACTCGTGCTGCAACATCGGCAACGCCTCGCCCGCGGCCACGCGCAACTGCCACTCCACCAGATCGAGCCCGGTGATCGCCTCGGTCACCGGGTGCTCGACCTGCAGCCGGGTGTTCATCTCCATGAAGAAGAAGCGCAGGTCGTTCTCGTGCGGCTCGGCGATGAACTCCACCGTGCCGGCGCCCACGTAACCCACCGCCTTGGCCGCGGCGACCGCCGCCGCACCCATCTCGACGCGGCGTTCGGCGCTCAAGCCCGGCGCGGGTGCTTCCTCGAGCACCTTCTGGTGCCGCCGCTGCACCGAACAATCGCGTTCGAACAAGTACACCGCCTGGCCCTGGGTGTCGGCGAAGACCTGGATCTCGATGTGGCGCGGCCGCGTGACGTAGCGCTCGACCAGCACGTGGTCGTCGCCGAAGCTGGCCTTGGCCTCGCGCTGGCAGGCGGCGAGCGAGGCGGCGAAGTCTTCCTTCTTGTCGACGCGCCGCATGCCCTTGCCGCCGCCGCCGGCGCTGGCCTTGATCAGCACCGGGTAGCCGATGCGGTCGGCCTCGCGTGCCAGCAGCGCCGGGTCGTTGTCCTGGCCGTGGTAGCCGGGC
>DATKJN010000140.1:0-2949 GCA_035543655.1 Burkholderiaceae bacterium
AGCTTGCGGCCACCATGGGCGAGGGCGTGGCCGACCTGGATCTTGCGACGCAGCCCCCGGCGGTGATCCTGATGGCCGGCCTGCAGGGCGCCGGCAAAACCACCACGACGGCCAAGTTGGCTCGCTATCTGATCGAGCGGCGCAAGAAAAAAGTACTGACGGTCTCCGCCGACGTGTATCGACCGGCCGCCATCGAGCAGCTGCGCGTGGTCACCGCGCAAGCCGGCGCCCAATGGTTTCCTTCGGAAGGCGGACAGTCACCGGTCGACATCGCACGCGCGGCGCTCGACCATGCGCGCCGGCACTATGCGGACGTGTTGCTCGTCGACACCGCCGGCCGTCTGGCGATCGATCAGACGATGATGGATGAGATCCGGGCGCTGCATGCCGAACTGAAGCCGGTGGAAACGCTGTTCGTCGTCGATGCGATGCAAGGCCAGGATGCCGTCAACGTCGCCAAGGCGTTCAAGGAAGCGCTGCCACTGACCGGCGTGGTGCTGACCAAGCTCGACGGCGATTCGCGCGGCGGCGCGGCGCTGTCGGTGCGGCAGGTCACCGGCGCGCCGATCAAGTTCGCCGGCACGTCCGAGAAGATCGACGGACTCGAGGTGTTCGATGCCGAGCGTCACGCAGGGCGCGTGCTCGGCATGGGCGATATCGTTGCGTTGGTCGAAGAAGTTCAGAAGAACACCGATCTGCAAGCGGCACAACAGCTCGCTGCAAAAGTGAAGTCGGGCGAGAGCTTCGACCTCGACGACTTCGCGCAACAGCTTGGGCAGATGCGCAAGATGGGCGGACTCGGCGGGCTGATCGATAAATTGCCCGCCCAACTCGCGGCGAAAGCGGGCACCGCCGATCTCGACCGCGCCGAGCGCGACGTGCGGCGCATGACCGGCATCATTCACTCGATGACAGCCGAAGAACGCCGCAAGCCAGAGTTGTTGAAGGCCAGCCGCAAGCGCCGCATCGCTGCCGGCGCCGGAGTGCAGGTGCAAGAGGTCAACCGGCTTCTGAACCAGTTCGACCAGATGCGCACCATGATGAAGAAGCTCAAAGGCGGTGGCTTGATGAAGATGATGCGCCGCATGGGTGGAATGGGTGGCATGGGCGGACTCGGGGGCATGGGTCCGCGCTGACTCGCGCCATCGCGGTTACATCTGCGTCGGTGTTACGCGTTGGTATTAGTTGGCAGGTGCGGGTGGACGACACCCGTGGGCACGGGGAATCGAAACGAGTCCTTACGCCTTTCGCCATGACGCGATTGACCCCGCCCGTTGCGGCTCGTAAGTTGCCGTCACAACCCCGCTCGTCCTCACAATGTTCAACGATTCGCTCTCGGCCTTTGCGCTTGCCGCCGTCATTGCACTGCTGGGCACCTACGTGTTGTTGCGCAGACGACCGTCGAAGTCTCGCAACCGCAACAGCGCGCGCAACGACTCGCTCGACACCGTGGCCGACTGGCCGCCCGAGGCGGCGCGAGTGATGACCACACCGGAGCGCAAGGCCTACGAGATCACGCGGCGCGCTCTGCCCCAGCAGATGGTGCTGTCGCAGGTGCCTCTGTCGCGCTTCTTGCGTGTGCCGACGCGCCATTCGTACAGCCAGTGGGTGTCGCGAGTGGGCTGCTTGAACGCCGACCTGGTGGTGTGCGATCAAGGCTCGCACGTGTTGGCGGTGATCGACATCCGGCCCGCGCAACAGAGTTCGCGTGCCCGGCAGCGCCATGAACGCATGACGCGCGTGTTGCGCGCCGCGCATGTCAACGTCGTGACGTGGTCAGAAGGCTCGTTGCCGAGCGTGGCCGAAGTGCGCACGCAAATGGCGCCGCTCCTGCAAGATAGCCCGCAGGGTGCAATGAACCTCGGCGGCTCGCGCCCGATGCCGCTGATCCCGGTGGCCGAGATGGAAGAGATCCTCGCGCGCGGCGACGCGCTGGCGCAGGACATCGCCATGGAGCCCGTCTCCTCGACACTGTTCGACGATCTCGACGCGCTGCCCGCCACCGGCACCGGCGGCAACCGCTGATCGGTTCAGCCGAGCAGGGCCTGCGCGAATTCGCGCGCGCTGAATGTCTGCAGGTCCTCCAGCGCCTCACCAACACCAAGGAAGTACACCGCGAGCGGGCGTTGTGACGCCTGCTCTGCGGCGCGCTCGCGCGCCCACAAGGCGATTGCGGCCAGCACGCCGCCCTTGGCGGTGCCATCGAGCTTGGTGATGATCACGCCGGTCAACTTCAACGCAGCGTCGAAAGCCTTCACCTGGGCCAGCGCGTTCTGACCGGTGTTGCCGTCGACCACCAGCAGCACCTCGTGCGGCGCCGTAGCGTCCGCCTTGGCGATCACGCGCTGCACCTTCTTCAACTCTTCCATCAGATGCAGTTGGGTGGGCAGCCGACCGGCGGTGTCGGCGATCACCACGTCACAGCCGCGCGAACGAGCAGCCATCACCGCGTCAAATGTCACCGCGGCCGGATCGCCACCCTGCTGACTCACGATGTCAACCGAACCGGGTGTGGTGCTGGCCGAAGCAACGCGGTCGGCCCAGACCGCCAGTTGCTCTCGCGCAGCGGCGCGAAACGTGTCGGCCGCAGCCAACAACACCTTCTGACGTGCCTCAGCGAGGTAGCAGGCGAGCTTGCCAATGCTGGTGGTCTTGCCGGCGCCATTGACGCCCACCACCATGATCACTGTGCATCCGGTGCGCCCGATCTCGAGGGGCCGCTCCAGTGGCGCCAGCAGGTCGGTGAGTGCGTCCGCGAGCAGCGACCTGACTGCAGTGGGTTCGGTCGCACCGGCGTCCCGCACGCGCCGCTTCAAGTCATCGAGCAGATGACGCGTCGCCGTAGGACCGGCATCGGCCATCAGCAAAGCCGCCTCGAGTTCGTCGTAAAGCGCCTCGTCGATGCGCACCCCGGTGAACACCTGCGTGATGCTGCTGCCGGTTCTGCGC
>DATKJN010000141.1:0-3347 GCA_035543655.1 Burkholderiaceae bacterium
CCAGCGAGTTGGCCACCGCCATGCCCAGGTCGTTGTGGCAATGCACCGACCAGACAGCCTTGTCGGCGTCGGGGATGCGCTCACGCAGCGTCTTGATGAAGCCGCCGTACAGCTCGGGGATCGCGTAGCCGACCGTGTCCGGAATGTTGATCGTGGTGGCGCCCTCTTTGATCGCCATCTCCAGCACGCGGCACAGGAAGTCGACATCGGAGCGGTAGCCGTCCTCGGGAGAAAACTCCACGTCGTCACACAGCTTGCGCGCAAAGCGCACCGACTGCTTGGCCTGCTCGTACACCTGGTCGGGCGTCATGCGCAGCTTCTTCTCCATGTGCAGCGCGCTGGTGGCGATGAAGGTGTGGATGCGCGCACGCGCCGCACCCTTCAGCGCCTCGGCCGCGCGCGAGATGTCGCGGTCGTTGGCGCGCGCCAGCGAACAGACGACGCTCTCGCGCACCACGTTGGCGATCGCCTTCACCGCCTCGAAGTCGCCGTTGGACGACGCCGCGAAGCCGGCTTCGATCACGTCGACGCGCAGCCGCTCGAGCTGGCGCGCAATGCGCAGCTTCTCCTCGCGCGTCATCGATGCGCCGGGTGATTGTTCACCGTCGCGCAACGTGGTGTCGAAGATGATCAGCTTGTCGGCCATGGTTGGACTCCTGCTGCGGCTGCGCCCTGCCAGGCGATGTTATGCGTGAACCGAAGCCGCCTGTGCAACCGGCAGCGACGGGCGTGCGCGTCGCACCCCGGAAACCACGGCGTTGAGCGACGCGGTCACGATGTTGCGGTGCATGCCCACGCCGAACAGCGTCTGCTCGCCAACGCGCAGCTCCACGTAAGCCACCGCACGGGCATCGGCACCACTGGCGATGGCATGTTCGTGGTAGTCGAGCACACGAACCGGCAGGCCTTGGTGTTGCAGTGCGCTGACGAACGCATCGATCGGGCCATTGCCGATGCCGTGCACCGCCTGCGAAGAGCCGTCGCCCAGGCGCACATCGGCCTGCACAGTGACCATGCCATCGGCTGCCTGGCCGATCGCCACCTGGCCCACGCCCGAGTCGTCCACGCCGTACTCGCGATCGAAGATCGCTTTGATCTGCGCCGCGTCGACTTCCTTGCCAGTGTCGTCGGTCACCGCCTGCACGACGCGGCTGAACTCGATCTGCAGCCGGCGCGGCAACTCGAGCCCGAATTCGTGCTCCAGCAGGTACGAGATGCCACCCTTGCCCGACTGGCTGTTGACGCGAATCACCGCGTCGTAGCTGCGGCCGAGGTCCTTGGGGTCGATCGGCAGGTAGGGCATGTCCCAGATGTCGCCCTCGCGGCGTGCCGCAAACGCCTTCTTGATCGCATCTTGGTGCGAGCCCGAGAACGAGGTGTAAACCAGATCGCCGGCGTACGGATGGCGTGGGTGCACCGGCAGCTGGTTGCAGTGCTCGACGCCACGGCGCACCTCGTCAATGTCGGAGAAGTCCAGTCCGGGACAAACGCCCTGGGTGTACAGGTTGAGCGCGATGTTGACCAGGTCGACGTTGCCGGTGCGCTCGCCGTTGCCGAACAGGCAGCCTTCGATGCGGTCGGCACCCGCCATCAATGCGAACTCACCCGCGGCTGTACCAGTGCCACGGTCGTTGTGTGGATGCACCGACAGCACGATGGCGTCACGCCGCGCGAGGTGGCGATGCGTCCACTCGATCATGTCGGCAAAGATGTTCGGCGTGCTGTGCTCCACCGTCGAGGGCAGGTTGATGATGCATTTGCGTTGCGGCGTCGGCTGCCAGACCTCGGTCACCGCATCGACCACGCGCTTGGTGAACGCCAGCTCGGTGCCCGAGAACATCTCCGGCGAGTACTGGAAGACGAAGTCGGTATCCGGCTGCTGCTTGGCCAAGTCACGGATCTGGCGTGCGTGCGTGGTGGCCAGTTGCACGATGCCGTCTTCATCCAACCCGAGCACCACGCGGCGCATCACCGGTGCGGTGGCGTTGTACAAGTGGACGATCACGCGCTTGGCACCGCGCAGCGACTCGAACGTGCGCTCGATCAGCTCCTGCCGCGCCTGCGTGAGCACCTGGATCGTCACGTCGTCGGGCACCAGGTCGCGTTCGATCAGCATCCGCACGAAGTCGAAGTCGGTCTGTGATGCCGACGGGAAACCGACCTCGATCTCCTTGAAGCCGATCTTGACCAGCATGTTGAACATGCGCAGCTTGCGGTCGCTGTCCATCGGCTCGATCAGCGCCTGGTTGCCGTCTCGCAGGTCGACGCTGCACCACAACGGCGCGCGCGTCAGCACGGCATCGGGCCAGGTGCGGTCGGCAAGTGCAACGGGGGCGAAAGCTCGGTACTTGGTCTGCGGTTGCTTCAACATGGCTGTCCTCGGGTGAACGGTTCGCAACCCGCGCTCCAAAACCAAACGGCCCGCTGCGGGTTGCATACGGGCCGTTTGGATCGGAAAACGAGTGGACGTGGACGATCAACGAGCCCGTGGGTCTCCTAGCAGTAGCGCCAGCGCGGTCGGGATGCGGAACGTCATGGGGCCAGAATGTAGCACGGCTTTAGTTCAGCGATGCAAGCCCGCTTCGTCGGGCTCGTCGGTCGAGGTGGCGATCACGCTCACGGGCCTGCCCTTGGACCGCTTGTACACATAGACGGCGTAGCCCGAGAGGCCATAGACGCAAAAGGCCGCAAACAGCACCAGCGGTGGGTCGATGTTGACCACGGCGATACCCAGCGCGAACGCAACGATCACGATGAACGGCACCGAGCGCTTCATGCTGATGTCTTTGAAGCTGTAGAACGGCACGTTGGTGACCATCGTCAACCCGGCATAGAGCGTGACGCCAAATGCGGTCCAGGCGAGCCAGTCGACGCGATGCGCATCCTTGAAGCCATAGGAATCGAGCACCCAGATGAAGCCGGTGACCAGCGCGCCAGCGGCCGGGCTGGGTAGCCCTTGGAAGAAGCGCTTGTCGACGACGCCGATGTTGGTGTTGAAGCGCGCCAGCCGCAGCGCGGCGCATGCGCAGTACACGAAGGCGGCGATCCATCCCGCCTTGCCAAGGCCCTTGAGCGCCCACTCATAGACGATGAGCGCCGGAGCGGCGCCGAAGCTCACCATGTCGGCCAGGCTGTCCATCTGCTCACCGAACGCGCTCTGCGTGTGCGTCATGCGCGCCACGCGACCGTCGAGGCTGTCGAGCACCAGGGCGCAGAACACGCCGATCGCCGCCAGGTCGAAGCGATCGTTCATCGCCATCACGATGGCGTAGAAGCCGCCGAACAAGGCGGCCACCGTGAACAGGTTGGGCAGGATGTAGATGCCCTTGCGCCGCGCCGACAACGGG
>DATKJN010000142.1:0-5428 GCA_035543655.1 Burkholderiaceae bacterium
GGCGCTGGCTCGCGTGCACGCCGCCTCGGAGGCCGACGCGGCACGCGGCGCCGCGTTGTTCGTGGCCGCATTGCACATTGGCGACGCGCCCACGCGACAGACGCCGCTCGTGCACGAGGTGATCGCCGCCGCGTAGCGGCCGGTGCCGCAGCATCCGCGTCGCGGCAAGGGCTCGGCATTGCGTTTTCAGGCCATCCCACAGACGATGCGCGCATCGTGCGCTTCCGTGCCGCGGCCGCTCAGCGTTGAATTCGTCCATGCCGACCCAAACCCTTCGTGCCATCAAGATCTGCTGCATCAGCAACCTCGATGAAGCCCGGCTGGCCATCGAGGCCGGTGCGTCGGCACTTGGCTTGGTGTCGGCGATGCCGAGCGGACCGGGAGTGATCGACGAGGCCCTGATCGAACGCATCGCGGCATCGGTGGCGCGGCCGGTGGAGACGTTCCTGCTCACCTGCCTGCAACGCGCCGAGGCGATCGCCGCGCAGCACCGCCGCTGCCGCACCACCACGCTGCAGCTGGTCGATGCGGTGCCGCTGGTGGAGTTGCAGCGATTGCGCGACCTGTTGCCCGATGTGCGTCTGGTGCAGGTGATCCATGTGTTCGGTGCCGCGTCGCTGGGCGAGGCGATCGCCGCGGCGCCATGGGTCGACGCGGTGCTGCTCGACTCGGGCAACCCGGTGGCCGCGATCAAGGAGCTCGGCGGCACCGGCCGCACGCACGACTGGCAATGGAGCCAGCGCATCTGCGAGGCGATCGGCGTGCCGACGTACCTGGCCGGCGGCCTGCACGCCGGCAACGTGGCCGACGCCGTTCGGCAGGTGCGGCCGTACGGGCTCGACATCTGCAGCGGCGTGCGGCGCGACGGCCGGCTCGATGCGCAGCGGCTGCACGATTTCATGCATGCGGCTCGCGACGCCGCCGCTGAAACCGCGCACTGACCTGCGGCCGGGCGCCGCCGAGGCGCCACCTACAATCGTGGGCGCGCGGTGGCATCACCGCGACATGACCGCGATGTCGAACGCCCCACTCACCAACCTGTCGCCGCTCGACGGCCGTTACGCCGGCAAGCTCGACGCCCTGCGTCCGTTGCTGTCGGAGTTCGGCCTGATGCACCGGCGCGTGCAGGTCGAGGTGGAATGGTTCATCGCGCTGTCCGACGCCGGCTTCAAGGAGCTGCCGGCGCTGTCGCAGGCGGTGCGCAGCCGGCTGCGTGAGCGGGTGACCCGCTTTTCGGTGGGCGACGCACAGGCCATCAAGGACATCGAACGCACCACCAACCACGACGTGAAGGCGGTCGAATACTGGCTGAAAGCCACGTTCAAAGGCGATGCCGAGCTGGAGCGCGCCGCCGAATTCGTGCACTTCGCCTGCACCAGCGAGGACATCAACAACACCAGCCATGCGCTGATGCTGACGGCCGCGCGCGACGAGGTGCTGCTGCCGGCGCTCGACCGCATCGCACGGCGCCTCACTGCGATGGCGCACGAGTTCGCCGACGTGCCGATGCTCAGCCGCACGCACGGCCAGACCGCCAGCCCGACCACGCTGGGCAAGGAGATCGCCAACGTCGCGGCGCGCATCGGCACGGCGCGTAAGCGCATCGCCGCGGTGGTGCCGCTGGCCAAGATGAATGGTGCGGTCGGCAACTACAACGCCCACCTGGCGGCCTACCCCGGCTTCGATTGGGAGGCGTTCGCACGCCGCGTGGTCGAGCAGCAATTGAAGCTCGCCCACAACGCGTACACCACCCAGATCGAGCCGCACGACTGGATGGCCGAGCTGTTCGACGCGGTGGCGCGCGCCAACACGATCCTGATCGACTGGTCACGCGACGTCTGGGGCTACATCAGCCTGGGCTACTTCAAGCAACGCCTGAAGGCCGGCGAGGTCGGCTCGTCGACGATGCCGCACAAGGTCAACCCGATCGATTTCGAGAACGCCGAAGGCAACTTCGGGCTGGCCAACGCCCTGCTGGCGCACCTGTCGCAGAAGCTGCCGATCAGCCGCTGGCAGCGTGACCTCACCGACAGCACGGTGCTGCGCAACATGGGTGTGGCGCTGGGCCACGCCGTGCTCGGCTACGACTCGCTGCAGCGCGGCCTCGACAAGCTCGAGGTCAACCGCGCCGCGATCGCCGCCGACCTCGACGCGGCGTGGGAGGTGCTGGCCGAAGCGGTGCAAACCGTGATGCGCCGCCATGGCCTGCCCGAGCCCTATGAACAGCTGAAGGCGCTGACGCGCGGCCAGGCGATCACGCGCGACACGATCACCGCGTTCATCGACGGCCTGGCGCTGCCGGCCGACGAGAAGGCACGGCTGCGCGCGCTGACCCCGGCCAACTACACCGGCATGGCTGCGCCGCTGGCACGCCAACTGAAGTGACGCCGCACCCGACACGATGAGCACCCCCACGTTCACCGACAAACTGCTCGCCGCCGAACGCGCGCACGACTCGCTGTTGTGCGTGGGACTCGATCCGGAGCCGGCGAAATTTCCCGGCGCGTGGCAACACGACCCGGCTCGCATCTTCGACTTCTGCGCCACCATCGTCGACGCCACGCGCGACCTCGTGCTGGCCTTCAAGCCGCAGATTGCGTACTTCGCCGCCAACCGGGCCGAGGAGCAACTCGAGCGCCTGATGGCGCACATCCGCAAGGTGGCGCCGAATGTGCCGGTGATCCTCGATGCCAAGCGCGGCGATGTCGGCTCCACCGCCGAGCAGTACGCTCGCGAGGCCTTCGAACGCTACCAGGCCGATGCAGTCACGCTGTCGCCGTTTCTCGGTTTCGACTCGATCGAGCCGTACATGAAGTACGACGGCAAGGGCCTGATCCTGCTGTGCCGCACGTCCAATCTCGGCGGCGCCGACCTGCAGTCGCAGCGGCTGCCCAGCGGCGACCTGCTGTACGAACACATCGCACGCCTGGCGCACAACGAGTGGAACCACAACGGCCAACTCGGCCTGGTGGTCGGTGCCACGTTTCCGGCCGAGATCGCGCGCGTGCGCGAGCTGGCGCCGACGCTGCCGCTGCTGCTGCCCGGTGTCGGCGCACAAGGCGGTGATGCGCAGGCCTGTGTGCAGGCCGGTTGGCGCGGCGACGCCCGCCACACCCACGCGCCGATCATCGTCAACAACGGGCGCTCGGTGCTCTATGCCAGCCGAGGCAACGAGTTCGCGGCCGCGGCACGCAAGGTCGCCGACGAGACCCGCGCGCTGCTCAACGGCGCGCGCCGTGTGCAGTTGACCGGCGCGCGCTGAGGCGCGCGCACGAGCGCTCAGCCCAGCAGCGGCTGCAACGGCAGCTCGCGCAAGCGCTTGCCGGTGAGCGCGAACAGCGCGTTCGCCAGCGCCGGCGCCACCGGGGGCAGCGCGGGCTCGCCCATGCCGGAGGGTGGCAGCGTGCTGGGCACGGTGTGCGTCTCGATCGCCGGCGTCTGCGCCAGCGTGAGCAGCGGCTGCTCCGGGAAGTTCTTCTGCTTGACGACACCGCCTTCGATGTCGATGCGGCCGTACAGCGCCGCGCTCAAGCCCATCACCACCGACGACTCCACCTGCTGCGCCACGCCCTGCGGATGCACGACCGTGCCGCAATCGAGCGCGGTCACCACGCGCTGCACGCGCAGCTGCTTGTCGGCGGCCGACACCTCGATCACCTGCGCGCAGATGGTGCCGAAGCTCTCGTGCAGCGCCAGGCCGCGCGCGCGGCCCTTGGGCAGAGGCTGCGTCCAGCCGGCCTTCTGCGCCGCCAGTTGCAGCACGGCCGCATGGCGCGGCTTGTCGTCGAGCAGCGCGAGGCGGAACTTCAGCGGGTCCTGTTGCGCGGCGACCGCGAGTTCATCGATGAACGCTTCCTTGAAGAACGCGTTGTGTGAATGGCCCACCGAGCGCCAGTTGCCGATCGGCACGCCGCTGAAGGTGGCCACGTGCGCGATGCGCTGGTGCGCGATCGCATAGGGCAGGTCGTACAGCCCCTCGACCGTGGTCTTGTCGGGCGCATCGACCGGGCCGGTGAGCGCGGGCAGCACCCGCTGCATCCAGCGCGGCTCGAGCGCGTCGCCGGCGCTGTGCGCTTCAAAGACATGCAAACGGCCTTGCGCGTCGAAGCCCGCGCGCATCAGCACCGCACCGGCCGGGCGGTAGAAGTCGTGCATGAAGTCTTCTTCGCGCGACCACGACAGCTGCACCGCGCGGCCGCCGGTCTCCTGCGCCACCCGCACCGCCTGCGCGACGAAATCCACCTCGAGCCGGCGCCCGAAACCGCCGCCGAGGTAGGTCACGTGCAGCGTCACCGCGTCGGGCGACACCCCGGCCACGCGCGCCGCCGCCTCGCGTGCCAGACCGGGCACCTGCGTCGGTGCCCACACCTCGACGCGGCCGCCGTGCAGGCGCGCCGTGCAGTTCATCGGCTCCATCGTCGCGTGCGCCAGATACGGCGCGCGGTACAGCGCCTCGACCCGGCGCGCCGCGTTCGACAGCGCCGCCGCGCTGTCGCCGCGGCTGTGGAAAACAAAGCCGCCGCGCCGCTCGGCGGCGTCGCGCGCTGCCGATTCGAGCGTGGCTTCGATGCGTTTGGAGTCGAGCGGACCTTGCGGCGGTGCGCTCCACTGCACCGGCAGCGCACGCGCGGCTTCGCGCGCGTGCCAGGTGCTGCGGGCGATGACCGCGAGCGCCGCATCGGCGCCACCCAGCGGCGGCAACCGCACGATGCGCTCGACGCCTGGCAGCTTCAGCGCCGCGTTGGTGTCGATCGTGCCCGGCGCGCCGCCGATCATCGGCGCGTGCACGATGCTGGCGTACAGCAGGCCCGGCAGTCGCACGTCGAGTCCGTACACCGCGCGCCCGTCGCACTTGTCGGCCAGATCGATGCGCTGCGCGGGCTTGCCGATGACGCGCATCGCGCTGCGCGGCTTCAAGATCACATCGCCGGGCGGTGCCAGCGCGGCCTGCGCGACCAGCTCGCCGTAGTGCGCGCGCGGCCCCGACGGGTGGCTGACGACGCCGTCGCGCACCTCGAGCTCCACCACCGGCAGCTTCCATCGCAGCGACGCCACGCCGAGCAATCGCGCGCGCGCGGTGGCGGCGGCCAGGCGCAACGGCTGCCATGCATCGGCCACGCTGGCCGATCCGCCGGTCACGTTGATGCCGAATTCGCGTGCGACCTTCAACGTGATCCAGCGCGCGGCCTGGAACGCAGCGGACTCCTTGCCCGGCTCGCGCGAGTCGGCATGGAACGGCAGGAAGCCCACAAAACTCTCGGCGCTGCCGAAGATCGCATCGTGCCCTGCCTGCTGCAGGCGCACGCGGCCGAGCGGAACGTCGAGTTCGTCGGCCACCAGCATCGCCAGCGCGGTGTGCACGCCTTGACCCATCTCGCTGCGATTCATCGCCAGCACGACGGCACCGTCCTTGGCGATCTTGATCCAG
>DATKJN010000143.1:0-2931 GCA_035543655.1 Burkholderiaceae bacterium
CGCTCGGTGTCGCGCTCGGTGGGTGAGTTCGTGCGCGTGCTGCTCGAGGCCATCGTGGTGGTGCTCGGCGTGAGCTTCATCAGCCTGGGGTTGCACACCAAGCCACTGCGCATCGACATCTGGCCCGGCCTGGTGGTGGGCATCACGATTCCGCTGGTCTTGGCCATCACCTTCGTGACGATGCTCTATTGGGGCGTGGGTCTGCACAAGATCTCGCTCGGCTCGCTGATCATTGCGCTGGGGCTGCTCGTCGACGACGCGATCATTGCGGTCGAGATGATGGTGCGCAAACTCGAAGAGGGCTACGACAAGGCGCGAGCCGCCACCTTCGCCTACGAGATCACGTCGATGCCGATGCTGACCGGCACTTTGATCACCGCGGCGGGTTTCCTGCCCATCGGCCTCGCACGCTCGACAGTCGGCGAATACACCTTCGCGATTTTCGCCGTCACGTCGGCCGCGCTGGTGATCTCGTGGCTGGCGTCGGTGTACTTCGTGCCCTACCTCGGCGCCGCGTTGCTGCGCACCAAGAGCCGCGCACACTCCGGCGAAGCACACGAATTGTTCGACACGCCGTTCTACTCGCGCTTCCGGGCCATGGTGAACTGGTGCGTGCAGCACCGCTGGATCACGATCGGTCTGACGCTGCTCACGTTCGCGCTCGGCCTGGCCGGCATGGGCCGCGTGCAGCAGCAGTTCTTTCCCGATTCGAGCCGGCCCGAGATCCTGGTGGATCTGTGGCTGCCCGAGGGCTCGACGATCCAGGAAACCGAGGGCGTGGCGCGCCGCTTCGAGGCACGGATGATGAAGGAGCCGGGCCTCGAAACCGTCAGCGTGTGGATCGGCTCGGGCGTGCCGCGCTTCTATTTGCCGCTGGACCAGATCTTTCCGCAGACCAACGTGTCGCAGAGCATCCTGCTGGCCAGGGGCATCGACCAGCGCGAGGCCTTGCGCAAGCGCCTGCCGGCCCTGCTGGCCGAGGAGTTCCCTGAGGTGCGCGGCCGCGTGAAGTTGCTGCCCAACGGGCCACCGGTGCCTTACCCGGTGATGTTCCGTGTGATGGGTCCCGATGCACGCGAGGTGCGCGTGTGGGCCGACGAAGCGCGGGCGATTCTCGCCACCGATCCGGCGATGCGCGGTGTCAACGACAACTGGAACGAGTCGATCAAGTCGCTCAAGCTGGAGATCGACCAGGACAAGGCACGCGCGATCGGCGTTACCAGCCAATCGGTGGCGCAATCGTCACGCACCATCCTGTCGGGCACGACGATCGGGCAGTACCGCGAGGGTGACAAGCTGGTCGACATCGTGCTGCGCCAGCCCAAGGAGGAGCGCAACGCGATCACCGACCTGGGCAGCGCAAACCTGCCGACCGCGAGCGGGCGCTCGGTGCCGCTGACGCAGATTGCCAAGGTCGGCTTCGGCTTCGAGCCCGGCGTGATCTGGCGCGAGGGGCGCAAGTTCGCCGTCACCGTGCAGGGCGACGTGATCGATGGCATCCAGGGTCCGACCGTCACGCATCGCATCTGGCCGAAGCTCGCAGAGCTGCAGAAGCGCATGCCGCCGGGTTACTCGATCCAGATCGCCGGAGCGGTGGAAGAAAGCAGCAAGGGGCAGGGTTCGATCGCGGTTGGCGTGCCGGTGATGTTGTTCATCATGCTCACGCTGCTGATGCTGCAGTTGCAGAGCTTTTCGCGTTCGGTGCTGGTGTTTCTCACCGCACCGCTGGGGATGGCCGGCGTGGCTGCTGCTCTGTTGCTGCTGAACCGGCCGTTCGGCTTCGTCGCACTGCTCGGCGTGATCGCGTTGATGGGCATGATCATGCGCAACTCGGTGATCCTGATCGACCAGATCGAGCAGGACCGCAGACGCGGGGTCGATGCCTGGAACGCCATCGTCGAGGCGGCGGTGCGGCGCTTCCGGCCGATCGTGCTCACGGCGGCAGCCGCCGTCCTGGCGATGATCCCGCTGTCGCGCAGCGTCTTCTGGGGGCCGATGGCGGTGGCCATCATGGGCGGCCTGATCGTGGCCACCGCGCTGACTTTGCTGGCGTTGCCAGCCATGTATGCCGCGTGGTTTCGCGTGAAGCGCGAGACACCGGCATCCGCATGACAGGCACGGTTGCGCTGGTGCCGCGGCGACGGGCGGCCGCCGGCTAGAATCGCGCACTCTCAAGGATCGTGCGCGAACCGCGTGCCGAGAAGGCGCAAGGCAGGCGCTGTCGGTCCGCCGGGCGCGGGTGGCGAAATTGGTAGACGCACCAGGTTTAGGTCCTGACGCCCTCACCGGCGTGCCGGTTCGAGTCCGGCCCCGCGCACCAGAACACTTGCAACACTGAAGCCCAACATGGCCGTTCAAATCGAAACCCTAGAAAAACTCGAGCGCCGCATCACCCTGACGGTGCCTGCGCAGGAAATCAACGCCGAAGTGGAGTCGCGTCTGAAGAAGCTGTCGCGCACCGTGCGTGCCGACGGCTTCCGCCCGGGCAAGGTGCCGCTGTCGGTGGTGGCGCAACGCTACGGCGCTTCGGTGCAGTACGAAGTGATGAACGACAAGATCGGGGCAGCGTTCGAACAGGCGGCCAACGAAGCCAAGCTGCGCGTCGCCGGCATGCCGCGAATCACGCCGAAAGACGGCGCCCCCGAGGGCAGCGTGTCGTTCGATGCGACTTTCGAGGTCTATCCGGAGGTCAAGATCGGCGATCTGTCCGGCGCCGAGGTCGAGCGCGTCGGCTGCGAGGTGGATGATGCGGCGATCGATCGCACGATCGACATCTTGCGTAAGCAGCGCCGCACGTTCAACCAACGGCCCGCCAGCGAGGGCGCCGCCGAGAGCGACCGAGTGACGATCGACTTCGAAGGCAAGATCGACGGCGAGGGTTTTGCTGGCGGCAAGGCCGAGGCCTTTGCGTTCGTGATCGGCGAAGGCCAG
>DATKJN010000144.1:0-5396 GCA_035543655.1 Burkholderiaceae bacterium
GGCGGCTTCAGCCAGGTTGGCATCGGCTCGCGAGGCGACTGATCGCGGGCGCCTTGACGGCGTCTCGGTCGGCGCCAGGCCGCCCCAAGGCGACTGATCCCCTCGGGGGGACGCGAGCGCAGCGAGCCAGGGGGCTGCATCAATCTGCGCGCACGCAGTCCACGTAGTAGCTGCGGCGAAAGCCCTCGGTTTCGTTCTCGACCAGGCCATGCACGTCGGTGTCGAAGCCGGGGAATCTGGCGTTGAAGTCCTGCACGAAGCGCAGGTACTCGACGATGCGCCGGTTGAAGCGCTCGCCCGGAATCAGCAGCGGGATGCCTGGCGGATACGGCGTCAGCATGGCGGAAGTGATGCGGCCCTCCAACTCCTCGATTGCCACGCGCTCGGTGTCGCGGTGCGCGATGCGTGCGAACGCCTCCGACGGTTTCATCGCCGGATGCAAATCCGACAGGTACATCTCGGTCGTCAGCCGCGCGATATCGCCCTTGGAGTACGTCTCGTGGATTGCTTGGCTCAATTCACGCAGCCCCATGCGCTCGTACTTGGGCTGGTGCTGGCAGAACTCGGGCAGCACGCGCCACATCGCCGCATTCTTGTCGTAGTCGTCCTTGAACTGCTGCAGCGCGGTCAGCAGCGTGTTCCAGCGGCCCTTGGTGATGCCGATGGTGAACATGATGAAGAACGAGTACAGGCCGGTCTTTTCCACCACCACGCCGTGCTCGGCCAGGTACTTGGTGACGATGGCTGCGGGGATGCCGGTCTTGGCGAACCGTCCGGTCACGTCCAGGCCCGGCGTGACGATGGTGCTCTTGATCGGATCGAGCATGTTGAAGCCGGGCGCGAGGTCGCCGAAGCCATGCCACTTTTCGTTGGCGGTGAGCATCCAATCGTCGCGCTTGCCGATGCCGTCACTCGCCAGCTTGGGTGGACCCCAGACCTGGAACCACCAGTCGCGTCCCCAGTCCTTGTCGATCTTGCGCATCGCGCGCCGGAACTCCATGGACTCGAGGATGCTTTCCTCCACCAGCGCGGTGCCACCCGGCGGCTCCATCATCGAAGCGGCCACGTCGCAACTGGCGATGATCGCGTACTGCGGCGAGGTCGACGAATGCATCATGTAGGCCTCGTTGAACAGATGCTGGTCGAGCCGCCGCGACTCCGAATCGGCCACCAGGATCTGAGAGGCCTGCGACAGACCCGCCAGCAGCTTGTGCGTGGACTGCGTCGAGAACACCAGTGAGGTCTTGGTGCGCGGCCGGTCCTTGCCGATCGCGTGCATGCCCTTGTAGAAGTCGTGGAAAGTGGCGTGCGGCAGCCACGCTTCGTCGAAGTGAAGCGTGTCGGTGAAGCCGTCTTGCATCGCTTTGATCTGGTCCACGTTGTAGAGCACGCCGTCGTAGGTGCTCTGCGTGATCGTCAACACGCGCGGCTGCTTCTTGCTGTCGCCGTTGCCGGCCAGCAGCGGGTTGGCGGCGATGCGCTTGCGGATGGTCTCGGGCTCGAACTCCGAACGCGGGATCGGCCCGATGATGCCGAGGTGGTTGCGGGTGGGCGTGAGGAACACCGGCACCGCGCCGGTCATGATGATCGAGTGCAGCACCGACTTGTGGCAGTTGCGGTCGACCACCACCACGTCGCCCGGCGCCACCGTGTGGTGCCATACCATCTTGTTGCTGGTGCTGGTGCCGTTGGTGACGAAGAAACAGTGGTCGGCGTTGAAGATGCGCGCCGCGTTCTTCTCGCTGTCGGCCACCGGGCCGGTGTGGTCGAGCAGCTGGCCGAGCTCGTCCACCGAGTTGCAGACGTCGGCGCGCAGCATGTTCTCGCCGAAAAACTGGTGGAACATCTGGCCCACCGGGCTCTTGAGGAATGCGACCCCGCCGCTGTGGCCCGGGCAGTGCCACGAGTACGAGCCGTCCTGCGCGTAGTCGACCAGCGCCTTGAAGAACGGCGGCGCCACGCCGTCGAGGTAGCTGCGCGCCTCGCGGATGATGTGGCGCGCCACGAACTCCGGTGTGTCCTCGAACATGTGCACGTAGCCGTGCAGCTCGCGCAGGATGTCGTTGGGCAGGTGCTGCGAGGTGCGCGTCTCGCCGTACAGGTAGATCGGGATCTCGGCGTTGCGGCGCCGGATCTCCGCAATGAAGGTGCGCAAGTTCACCACCGCCGGATCGAGCTCGGGGCCGGGCGTGAACTCCTCGTCGTCGATCGACAGGATGAACGCGCTGGCACGGCTTTGCTGCTGCGCGAACTGGCTCAGGTCGCCGTAGCTGGTGACGCCCAGCACTTCCATGCCCTCCTTCTCGATCGCCGATGCCAGCGCACGGATACCGAGGCCCGATGTGTTTTCAGAGCGGAAGTCCTCATCGATGATGACGATGGGGAAGTGAAAACGCAGCATCGTGAGTGGCCTCCGGCCGGCGGGTGGGTGACGAGAAGCGCGAGAGTGTAGGACCGATTGCCGCCCCCTGCGCCATGGCTACACTCTGGCGGACGCGACAACGGGAGGACAGGTCTATGAGTTGGGCGTCTTCGACCGTGTGGTGGGTGGTCGTGGGTGGGCTGGTCGCCGTGGAGCTGGCCACTGGTACCTTTTATCTGCTGATGCTCGCGCTCGGCGCGGCGGCCGCGGCGATCGCCGCGCACGCGGGCGGCGGCCTGAGTGCGCAACTGGTGGCCGCCGCGGTCGTCGGCGGCGGTGCGGTGACCGCATGGCATCTGCGGCGACAGCGTCAACCGCCCGCGCCGCCGGCCGAGGCCAACCGCGACATCAACCTGGACATCGGCACGCGCGTGCACGTGACCGCCTGGAACCCAGACGGCACGGCGCGCGTCGCCTACCGTGGCGCCACCTGGTCGGCGCGCCACGGCGGGCCGGGCACGCCGCAACCGGGCGCGCACGTGATCGTGGCCATGCAGGCGAACGAATTGATGCTGCAGCGAGCCGACTGAATGTGCGCCCCCAAGCTCGCTTCGCTCGCTGCCTACCGAGGGGGCGCAGTCAGCTTTGGGCAGCCCGGCGCCGCTTGAAACCAAACCACCAAGGGAGCACCATGGAAATCGTCGCGATCATCATCCTCGTTGTCGCCGCCATCTTCGTGGTGCGCTCGCTCAAGGTCGTGCCGCAGCAGCACGCCTGGGTGGTGGAGCGGCTTGGCAAGTTCCACGCCACGCTGGCGCCCGGGCTGAACATCCTGGTGCCGTTTGTTGACCGGGTGGCCTACAAGCACTCGCTGAAGGAGATCCCGCTCGACGTGCCGAGCCAGGTCTGCATCACCAAGGACAACACGCAGCTGCAGGTCGACGGCATCCTGTACTTCCAGATCACCGATGCGATGCGCGCCAGCTACGGCTCGAGCAACTACGTGGTCGCCATCACGCAACTGGCGCAGACCACGCTGCGCAGCGTGATCGGCAAGATGGAGCTCGACAAGACTTTCGAAGAGCGCGACATGATCAACGCGGCCGTGGTGCAGGCGCTCGACGAGGCGGCGCTCAACTGGGGCGTGAAGGTGCTGCGCTACGAAATCAAGGACCTGACGCCGCCGGCGGAGATCCTGCGCTCGATGCAAGCGCAGATCACGGCCGAGCGCGAGAAGCGCGCGCTGATCGCCGCCTCAGAGGGCCGGCGGCAAGAACAGATCAACATCGCCACCGGCGAGCGCGAGGCGTTCATCGCGCGCTCCGAAGGCGAGAAGCAGGCCGAGATCAACAACGCACAGGGTGAGGCGGCCGCGATCCTGGCGGTGGCCGAAGCCACTGCCAACGCAATCCGGCAGATCGCCGCCGCGATCCAGTCACCGGGTGGCGAACAGGCGGTGCAACTGAAGGTGGCCGAGCGTGCGGTCGACGCCTACCAGCACCTGGCCAAGGTCAACAACACGATGATCGTGCCGGGCAACATGACCGAGGTGGCCACGCTGATCGGCACCGCGATGACGCTGATGAAGCGCACGCCCGACGCGGCTCGGTAGAATTCTTGACCGTCCCGCGCGGAGGGATGGATGAGCGGTTTAAGTCGCACGCCTGGAAAGCGTGTGAGGGTTAACAGCCCTCCGCGGGTTCGAATCCCGCTCCCTCCGCCATCTTGAACCGGGCTTGCATCCCGCCGTTCAGCGCGAATTGCTTTGCGGCGCCTTGGCCAGCAGCGTCAGCACCGCATCGGGATCCACCGGCTTGACGAGGTGGTGGTCGAAGCCTGCCTGACGGGCGCGCTCCACATCTTCGGGCTGGCCCCAGCCGGTGCAGGCGATCAGCAGCGGTCGCCAGTCGCCGCTGCGCTCGCGAATGCCGCGGCACAAGTCGTAGCCGTTGAGGTCGGGAATGCCGATGTCGAGCACGCCGACATCGGGCTGCCATTCAGTGGCGATGCGCAAGCCTTCGCTGCCCGAGTAAGCCACGCGCACGTCGTGGCCGTGGATCTCGAAGATCGCACCCAGTGTCTGCGCCGCGTCGACGTTGTCGTCCACCACCAGCAGTCGTCGGCGGGCCGGCTCGGTGGGTTTGGCATCCTGGTTCTGCAATCCGTTCTCTCCCGGGCACGCCCGTCATTTCGTTCGGCAAGCTGAGTCCCATGCTCGCTCGCTCACGAAACCCCGGTGCCACTGACGATCATGGTACGCCCGTGCAACAAAAAGGGCGCCATGCGGCGCCCTCTTTGAACCAGACCGAGATTTCAGTTCAACGGCACTTTCTTGCCGTCCTTGTACATGTACAGCGTCATCGCCGGGTTCTTCAGCTCGCCGTCCTTCTCGAAGCCGATGTTGGCCGTGACACCCTTGTAGTTGATGGCCGCCAGCTTGGGCATGTAGACCTTCGGGTCGATCGAGTTCGCCTCGACCATCGCCTGCACCAGCACGTGCACGGCGTCGTATACGTACGGCGAGTACACCTGGAACTGCTTCGGGTACTTGGCGTCGTAGCGCTCCTTCCACTTGGTGCCGCCGGGCATCTTGGCCAGCGACGCGCCGCCTTCGGCGCACACCACGTTGCCCAGCGTCTTGGCGCCGCCCGACAGCTCGATCAGCTTGTCGGTGCAGATGCCATCGCCGCCGAAGAACTTGGCGTTCGCCAGGCCGAGTTGCTCCATCTGGCGAAGCATCGGGCCGGCTTGCGGGTCCATGCCGCCGTAGAACACGCCATCGGGGTTCTTCGACTTGATGGCGGTCAGGATCGCCATGAAGTCGGTGGCCTTGTCGGTGGTGTACTGCTGGTCGACGATCTCGATGCCCTTGCTCTTGGCGGTGGCGGTGAACACCTCGGCCACGCCTTGGCCGTAGGCGGTTCGGTCGTCGATGATCGCGACCTTCTTCAACTTGAGGTTGTTGGCCGCGTGCAGCGCCAGGCCGGCACCGAGCGCGTTGTCGTTGGCCAGCAGGCGGAAGGTGGTCTTGAAG
>DATKJN010000145.1:0-3158 GCA_035543655.1 Burkholderiaceae bacterium
GTGCGCGGCTGCAGCAGCTCGATGCCGCCAACGCAGCCGCCTACCGCATCCGACTGCAGGACTTTCAGCAACGCTGGCAGCAGGCCGTGCAACGCTGGAGCGCGCAGGCCACGCCGCTCAAGGGCGTGCCGGTGGCATCGCAGCACAAGGCGTTCGGCTATCTCTACCAGTGGCTCGGCTTGGTCGAAGTGGCGGTGCTCGAACCCAAGCCGGGCGTCGAGCCGTCGGTGGCGCATCTGCAGCAGGTGCTGGCGGCGCTGAAGGCGAAGCCGGCGCGCCTGGTGGTGCATGCCGCCTACCAGGATCCGCGACCATCCAACTGGCTGCGGCAGAACGCCGGCGTGCCGGTGGTCAAGCTGCCGTTCACCGTGGGCGGCAGCGAACGCGCGAAAGACCTGTTCTCGTTGTTCGACGACACGCTCGAGCGGCTGCTCGCCGCCACCCAATGAACACCGCCGCGCTCGACCTCGCGATCCTCGGTCTGCCATTCGTTGCCGGGCTGCTGGTGCTGGCCACGCACGTGCCGCTGGGCCGGCAGGTGCTCGACCGCGGCATCGTGTTCATCGATCTGGCGATCGCGCAGATCGCGGGCCTGGGCGTGATCGCGGCCGATGCCATGGGGTTCGGCGCGCAAGGGCTGGTGATGCAGGCGTCGGCGGTCGGTGCCGCGCTGCTCGGTGCCGCGCTGCTCACCTGGACCGAACGCCGCGTGGCGCAGCAGCAGGAGGCGTTGATCGGCGTGTTGTTCGTGCTGGCATCGTGCGCGGGCATCTTGTTGCTGGCGCACAACCCGCACGGTGGCGAGCATCTGAAGGAGTTGCTGGTCGGGCAGATCCTGTGGGTCAACGGCACCCAGGTGGCTTGGCTCGCCGCCGTCACCGCGGCGGTGCTGCTGGCGATGCGCATCGGCGTGCTGCGGCGCTTCGGGCGCTTCGGCTTCTACGGTGTGTTCGCGGTCGCGGTCACGGCGTCGGTGCAGGTGGTCGGCGTGTACTTGGTGTTTTCGGCGTTGATCGTGCCGACGCTGGCCACGCGTGCATTCAACGGCCGGCGCCGCACGGCGTGGGCTTATGGTCTAGGTGGCTGCGGCTTCGCGCTCGGGCTGGCGGCGTCCGCATGGCTGGACCTGCCGTCGGGTGCGTTGATCGTGTGGTCGCTGGCGCTGTGCGGCCTGGTCGTGGCCCTGCAACCTGCGCACAAAGAAAAACCGGCCCCGTGAGGGGCCGGTGCCTCTGTCTCGCGGAGCCTGTGGGACCTCCGCGAATCAGGGGACTTACCAGTCGGCGCCGTAGTAGTTGTACACGCGCTTGCCGTAATCCGCGGTGTATTCCGGCACTTCGGTCTCCGCATAACGCGGCGCCTTTTCGAGTTTGTCCTTGTCGAGCGGCACGACGTAGCCTTCCTTGGCGGTGTCGTACTTCAGCATGTTCCACGGCAGCGGGTAGCGGTCGGTGCCCATGCCGAGGAAGCCGCCGAACTCCAGCACCGCATAGCGGATCTGGCCCGACACCTTGTCGATCATCAGGTCGTCGACCGAGCCCAGCTTCTCGCCGGCGGTGTTGTAGACCGTGGTGCCTTCCACCTTCTCGGAAGAGATCACGTCGCTGCTGATGGTGGATGATTTCATTCAGTACTCCTTTGTCCCGGTTTGCCGTAGCGATCGTGCGAGCCGTCGAACGACGATTCCCACACGCCACGTATCCATGATCGATGGGCCTCGTCGCCACCACGATCGGCGTGTGGCGCGGCCCTCTGTAGGACGACGCGCCAATGGTTCGCTCGCAGCAAACGGCATGCCGCGGCCCCAGCTCGGCGCGAGCGTCGCTACGGTGTGGACGGTGGCGCGCCGAAACCGGCGCGTGCCAGCACGGCGGCGACGATGCGGTCGCAACGCAGGCCGTCGAACGCGAACACGTCGCTCAGTGCGAGGTCGACGTGTTGCGACAAACGCTCGCGCAGCAGGCCGCGCGCGCGGAACAGCCGCGTGCGCACGGTGACCTCGGGCAGGTCGAGCGCGGCGGCCACGTCCTCGACGCTCATCTCCTCGACCGCGCGCAGGACGAACACGGTGCGAAACGCCTCGGGCAGGCGGTCGATCGAGGCCTCGAGCAGCTGCCGCAGTTCGGCCCGCATGGCCATGCCCTCGGGTTGTCGGTCGGCGTCGTCGTCCATCGGCTCCTCCCGCGCGTGGTCGCTGATCGGCTCGATCGCGCTGGCGTCCAGCGGAATCACTTGGGCGCCGCGGTCGCGCCGCAGGCGCGCCAGCGATTCGTTGATCACGATGCGAACGAGCCAGGTCGACAGCTTGGCCTCGCCCCGAAAGCCGTCGATCGCGCGCCAGGCGCGCAGGTAGGCCTCTTGCAGCGCATCCTCGGCCTCGGCATCGCTGTGCAGGATCGCGCGCGCGGTGCGGAACAGCAGCCGGTTGTGGCGCCGCATGATGAGCGCGAATGCGGCGGCGTCGCCGGCGGCGGCCCGTGCGGCGACTTCGTGATCGGCCAGCGGTTCGGCCGCGCGCGGCCGGAGCAAGGTTTCGACATGGGCCATGGCACCCTCCGCCCATTGGATGCGGCCGGGGCAGCCGGCGTTCCCGGCGCGGGTCATCGCTCCAGGCGCAGCATGCGGCCGTTGGTGCTGATCATCGCCGCGCGCAAGGCCTGAGCAGCGGCCCCAGGAAGTGCCGCGGGCCACTGACGGTGCTTGCGATCAGTCGAGCCTGACGCCCAGGTCGATGGCGGCCTTGATCCATGCCGGCACCGCCTGGTCCCATTCGCGGCGCGTGTCGGCCAGGTTTTGCGGCTTGTTGGGAATCGCGAAGTTCTCGCGCAGCTTGGCCGACTGCTCGGTTTCAGCACCCTTGACCACCACGCCGGACAACATGCGCAGCACTGCCTCGGGCGTGCCGGTCGGTGCCATCAGCGCCAAGCCGCCCTCCAGCGGCACCAGCGTGCCGCTGACGCCTTGCTGGAGCAGGGTCGCCACCTGAGGCAGCTTCGGGCTGCGGTACTTGCCGGTCACGCCGATCGGCTTGATGCCACGCTGCGCCACCGTGTTGAAGGCCTGATAGCTGCCCACCGCGATCTGCAGCTGGCTGGTGGCCATGTCGACCCACATCGGCGCCTCGCCGCGGTAGTGCACGGCCTGGATCTTCAGGCCGT
>DATKJN010000146.1:0-2415 GCA_035543655.1 Burkholderiaceae bacterium
CGAAGGTCGCGCGAACACGTGTTGGCAGTGGCCAAGGTGCGGCGACTTCGTCGGTCTTCATCAGGCGAGTTTGTTTCGCGCAGATCGATGGAGCCACCATCAAAGTGGTGGAACGCGGTTTGCCCATTGGCCGATTCACCACCGCGCGTTGGCACGGTGCTTGGCGGCGGGCGCGTCACAACGCCAGCTGCAGCAATTCGTGCCACCACCGCGCCGCACGCAGCTCGCGCAGGCAGGAGCAACCGATCGACCGGCTCACCTGTACCGTTGCCGTTGCCCGCGAGCTGATGCGCGCGATGACGAATCAGAAGGAAGCGATGCACGGGCGCCGTCGCCCGACTGAACTCGCGCATCGAACTCGATTCCGCCAGCCCTATCGCCCGACTGCGCCACGGAGATCAGCGGCGCAGCGGGGATAAGGTGGCGACCCCTAGGGGATTCGAACCCCTGTTACAACCGTGAAAGGGTCGTGTCCTAGGCCTCTAGACGAAGGGGTCGAACTCTTTCTTGTTCTCTCTCGATGCGTGTTGCGGTGTGGTGGAGGTAAGCGGGATCGAACCGCTGACCTCTTGCATGCCATGCAAGCGCTCTCCCAGCTGAGCTATACCCCCGGACTTGGAACCAACCCGGCCGCACGGCAACGCGCCTCGAGACGAGCGCGGGATTATATAGCGCTCTAGGGGGCCGCTTCGGCCAGTCGGCTCAGCACCACCTCGCGGTCGAACAGCGCCAGCACGGCATCGATGGCCGGCGTCTGCACGCGGCCGCACACCGCCACTCGCGCGGGCGGCGCCAGCTGCGGCATCTTGAGCTTGTGTTCGGCCAGCGTGTCCTTCAACGCCTGCGCGATGCCGGCCTTGTCCCACGGCACATGGCGCAGGCGCTCGCGCAAGGACCTCAGTGCCGGTCGCACGGCCTCGGTGAGGTGCGCGGCGCGCTCGTCGGCGCTCGGTGACACCGGCGCATCGAACATCGCCAGCCAGCGTGCCAGTTCGACCAGCGTGGCGCAGCGGTCCTTGAACAACGCGCAGCGCTGCGCCAGGCGCGCATCGGCGGGTTCGGCCTTCACGCCGAGCGCCGCCAGGTGGCGCACCACCAGTTGCGCCAGACGTGCGTCGTCGGCCACCTTGATGTGGTGCGCGTTGACCCAGGCAAGCTTGGCGGGATCCCACTGCGCCGGACTCTTGGCCATGTGGCTGCCATCGAACCACTGCACCACCTGATCGCGCGTGAAGAGCTCTTCGTCGCCATGGCTCCAGCCCAGGCGCGCCAGGTAGTTGAGCATCGCCTCAGGCAGGTAGCCGGCCTCTTCGTAGGCCATCACGCTCACCGCGCCGCGGCGCTTGGACAGCTTGAGCCCGTCCTCGCCGAGGATGATCGGGCAGTGGCCGAACTGCGGCAGCGGCGCCGCCAGTGCATGGAAGATGTTGATCTGCCAAGGCGTGTTGTTGATGTGCTCGTCGCCGCGGAACACGTGCGTGATGCGCATGTCCCAGTCGTCGACCACGACCGCGAAGTTGTAGGTTGGCACGCCCAAGCTGCCCTCGGGTGCATCGTCGGCCGGCGGGCGCAGGATCACGAGGTCGTCGATCTCCTCGTTGCTGATCGTGATGGGGCCCTTGACGAGGTCATGCCACGTCACGCTGCCAGACCTGGGGTTGCGAAAGCGCACCACCGGCTTCACGCCGGCGGGTGGCAACGGCAAGGTCTTGCCGGGCTCCGGACGCCAACGGCCGTCGTAGTGGGTCTTCTCACCGCGCGCGCGCTGCGCCTCGCGCATCGCCTCGAGATCCTCGGGCGTGCAGTAGCAGCGGTAGGCGGTGCCGGCGGCGATCATCGCTTCGGCCACCTCGTGATAGCGCGCCAGCCGGTGCATCTGCTGGATCGGGCCTTCGTCGCAGTCCAGGCCGAGCCAGTGCATCGCCGCGATGATCTGGTCGATCGAGTCCTGCGTGGAGCGCGCCACGTCCGTGTCTTCGATGCGCAGCACGAACTGCCCACCGTGGTGTCGCGCATAGGCCCACGAATAGAGCGCGGTGCGCGCGGTACCGAGGTGCAGGAAGCCGGTCGGCGACGGCGCGATGCGAGTGCGAACGGTCATGTCGGTGGCGGCCGGCCGTCGGTCAACCTCAACGCGCCCCTCAGGGGCAGCGAGCGAAGCACGGTGCGGGTCACGTCACTGCGTCGAGCCCGCGGGCCAGGTCGGCCTTCAGGTCCTCGAGGTCTTCGAGGCCGACCGCGATGCGGATCGCACCCTGCGTGATGCCGGCGGCCAGGCGCTGCGGCTCGGTGAGGCGGCCGTGCGTGGTGCTCGCGGGGTGCGTGATCGCGGTCTTGGTGTCGCCAAGGTTGGCGGTGATCGAACACACACGCGTCGCATCGAGCACCGCGAAGGCGTTGGCGCGCGCGCGATCG
>DATKJN010000147.1:0-6246 GCA_035543655.1 Burkholderiaceae bacterium
GTGACCTGACCGATGGGAACCGAACGCGCCCTGCGTGTGCTGCTGGTCGACGACGAGGCCCCGGCGCGTGCGCGGCTGCGCCGCCTGCTGCTCGCCCATGCGCAGATCGAGGTGATCGCCGAGGCGCGCAACGGACGCGAGGCGCTCGAGCTGTGTGCGCAGCACGAGCCGGATGCGCTGTTCCTCGACGTGCAGATGCCCGAGGTCGACGGCCTGAGCGTGGCCGCATCGCTGCCGGAGCCAGCGCCGGCGATCGTGTTCGTCACCGCGTTCGACCACTACGCGTTGCCAGCCTTCGATGCCGCCGCGCTCGACTACCTGCTCAAGCCCGCCGATGCTGAACACGTGGCGCGCGCGGTGCAACGTTTGCTGCAACGCGGCCCGGCAGCGGCCGCGAACGGCGCGCGGCCACCCCCGAGCCAGCTCGTGATCCCCGACCGCGGCCGCACCTGGGTGATTCCGGTGCCGGAGATCGAGTGGCTCGAAGCGGCCGACAACTACGTGGTGGTGCACGCCGGCACGCGCGCACCGCTGCTGCGCCGCACGCTGACCGCACTGCTGGTTGACCTGGGCGGCGGCTTCGTGCGCACGCAGCGCGGCGCCGCGGTGGCATTGGCGCAGGTGGCGTCGGTGCAGGCACTGACCAAGGGCGACGCGACGGTGGTGCTGCACAGCGGCACGCAGGTGCCGTGCTCGCGCCAGCATCGCGCCCAGCTGGTGCAGCGATTGGCCGTCGGCGGCTGACGCAGATCCGGCTCGCCCCGCCGGCGGCCCGATTCGCCACAACGCGGTGGCGCCGCACGCCGCCGGCACCTACCGTGGCGATGCACCCACTGCTTCAAGTCCAAGGACGTTCGCCGTGCACCCACCCTCCCAACGCCTGTTCTTTCTCGATTGGCTGCGCATCGGCGCGTTTGCGCTGCTGGTGCTGTACCACGTGGGCATGTACTACGTGACCTGGTCGTGGCACGTGAAGAGCCCCGACGCGAGCGCCGTGTTGGAGCCGTTCATGCGGCTGTCGTCTCCGTGGCGGCTGTCGCTGCTGTTCCTGATCTCGGGTGCGGCCACGTCGTTCATGCTGGCGCGCGATGGCGCCAGCGCCGCCTGGTTCGGCGGCCGCAGCAAGCGGCTGCTGCTGCCGCTGCTGTTCGGCATGGCGGTGATCGTGCCGCCGCAGTCGTACTTCGAGGTCGTGCAGCAGCACGGCTACACCGGCAGCTATCTGGATTTCATGCAGCTGTACCTGAGCGGCCATGGCGGCTTTTGCAAAGCCGGTGGCGGGTGCCTGATCCTGCCGACCTGGAACCACCTGTGGTTCGTGGCTTACCTGTTCGTCTACACGGCGGCGTTGTGGGTGTTGCTGCGCGCGTGGCCGCAGGCGCTGCACACCATCGCCCGGGTGCTGGCGCGCGCACTGCGCGGCGCGGCCTTGCTGTGGCTGCCGATCACGGTGCTGGCGCTGTTGCGCGTGACCCTGATCGCCCGTTTCCCGCCGACGCATGCGCTGTTCGACGATGCCTATCTGCATGCCATCTACTTCGGCTTGTTCATCGTCGGCGCCGCCTGGGCGCGTGACGCCGCCATGTGGCAGCGCTGCGCAGCGCTGCGCTGGCCCGCGCTCGCCCTGGCGCTGTGTGCGTGGCTGGCGACGATCGTGCTGCCGTTGTGGCTCGGCTCGACACCGGCCGCGCGCGAACAATGGGCCTGGCTGGCCCGCACGCTGTTCGCGACGATGCAGTGGTCGGCCATCGTCGCGGCGGTCGGCTTCGCCCGCGTGCACCTGAACCGCGATCACCGCTGGCGCGCGACGCTCGCCGAGAGCGTGTTCCCGGTGTACATCGCGCACCAGACATTGATCGTGCTGTTCGCGATGGCGCTGGCACCGCTGCGTTGGGCGCCGGCACTCGAAGGCCCGGTGCTGGCGGCGCTCACGCTGGCCGCGAGCTTCGGCGTCTACCTCGCGGTGCGGCGCGTGCCGGGGTTGCGCACGGTGTTCGGCCTGACCACCGCGCGTGCCCCGTCGATGCCGGCGCATGCCGGCGCTGCGCGCGTCAGCGCACCGTGAACGGCGCCTGGTAGGGCCGACCGAACGCGACGCCGGCGACCACCGTGGTCCACGGCAGCAGGTAGGCCTTGCCGTTGCGCTGGTTGTTGCGCGTGTCGACGAACAGCACCGGCCCCTCGACCACGTCGAATATCGACAGGTCGGCCGGCGCTCCGTTCTGCAACGTTCCGAGCTTGGGCACGCGTCCGATCACGCGCGCCGGATTCACCGTGGCCATGGTGACTACCTGCTCGAGCGTGAAGCCCATGCCGAGGAACTTGCTCATCACCCACGGCAGGTACGGCATGCCGGGCGTGTTGCCGGAGAACACGTGGATGTCCGACGAGATCGTGTCGGGCGGGCAGCCTTGCTGAATCGCCGCCTCGGCGATCGTGTAGTCGAAGCTGCCACCGCCGTGGCCGACGTCGAACACGACGCCACGGCGTTTGGCTGCCAGCGCGGCCGGCAACAGCTTGCCGTCCTGCACGATGTTGGTCCCTTCGCCGGCGATGTTGGGCGCGCCGGAGTAGCAGTGCGTCAGCACGTCGCCCGGGCGCATCAGGTCGAGGATCTGCGACATCAGCTCGCGCGACTGCACGCCGCCGATGTGCACCATCAGCTTGGCCGGCACGCCCGATTTCTCGCAGGCGGCGATCGCACGCTTCAGCGGCTCCAGCCCGTGGCGGGCGATCACGTTCTCGCTCATGCGCACCTTCACGCCGAGCACGAAGTCGGCGTTCTCGGCGATGGCGCGTGCGGTCACGTCGACCTGCGCGTAGTCGATGTTGTACAGCTCGGGCACCGGAAAGCCGGCCAGACCCGCCACCGCGATGTGCACGAACGCGAACTGCCGCGTGCGCGTGGCCGGCATCGCCAGGCGGCGAAATCCGGCGATGTTGTTGGCTCCGGCATCGCCGGCCGACACCACGGTGGTGGTGCATTGGTGCGCGATCAGCTCGTCGGCCGGGATGCCGATCGCCGAGCCATACGGGTAGGTGTGCGCATGCAGATCGATCAGGCCCGGTGTCACCAGGCGGTTGTTTGCATCCATCACCCGCAACGCGCGCTCGGGCGCGATGCTGGTCTCGATCGCTTCGATCACGCCATAGCGGATGCCGATGTCGCGCTTGCCGTTGAGGTTCTGGCTCGGGTCGAGCACGTTGGCGTTGCGCACCAGCAGGTCGAACTTGTCGTTCGGCCCCATCGCGGCGCGCACGACGCGCGGCGTGAGCGCCATCAGCGCCGCGCAGGCGCCGCCAGTGAGCAGGTAACGCCGGGCATTCGGTGTGGCGATCATGGCGGCCTCTTCGGAGTTCGGGCGGGCGCGCATTCAAACATGGTCGTCGCGCGCGCGCAATCTCGACAAACGCGATGCCGCAGCGTGACGTATTTGGCCGGCGTCACGTTCGGAAACGCCCATGGCGCGGCGCTTTCGATAGGGTTCCCTTCAACCGCTTGTGGGGCACCGTCCCACAGGGATTTCAACCACGATGGGGCCTGACGCCATGCACACCAACCGAGTTTCCAACCGCGCCCTGCTCGCGCTCGCAGCCACCGCGCTGTTCGCCACGGGCTGCCAGAACATGAGCGAACGCGAGAAGGGCACCGCCACCGGCGCCGGCATCGGCGCTCTCCTCGGTGCGGCCATCGGCTCGGGCAGCGGCAATGCCGGCAAGGGCGCGGTGATCGGCGCGGCCGGCGGCGCGGTGGTCGGCAACCTGTGGTCCAAGCACATGGAAGACAAGCGCAAGGCGATGGAGAAAGCCGCCGAGGGCACTGGCATCAGCGTGACGCGCACCGACGACAACCAGCTCAAGGTCAACGTGCCGAGCGACTTCTCGTTCGACGTCGGCCGCTCCGACGTCAAGACCAACATGCGTCCGGTGCTCGACGAGTTCGCGCGCGGCCTCGACGGCCAGATGGTGGTTCGCGTGGTGGGCCACACCGACGCCACCGGCAGCGACACGATCAACAACCCGCTGTCGGTGCGCCGCGCCGAAGCCGTGCGCGACTACATGGCCGGCAAGGGCGTGAACCCCACGCGCGTGGCCACCGAAGGCCGCGGCTCGCGCGAGCCGGTGGCCGACAACGCCAACGTGACCGGGCGCGCGCAGAACCGCCGCGTCGAGATCTACCTGCGCGAGCCGGCCAAACAGGGCGGCTCCTGAAGCCAGAGGTGATCGGCTGGCGCTATGCTCCAGCCGATGGCGCGTCTGACCGCTGACGAGATCAACCACTTCGGCCGCGAGGGCTGGGTGGTTCCGAGCTTCGCGCTGCCAGCCGCGCGCAGCGCGCAGATGCGCGACGCGCTCGATCGGCTGCTGCGTGACAACCCCGGCGTGCGGCCCGAGAAGCTGATCTCCGCGCACATCGAGGGCGACAACGGCGAAGGCGTGCGCGGCAGTCGCCTGTTCCTCGAGCTGGCACAGGATCCGGAGATCGTGGAGCTGGTGTCCGGCGTGATCGGCGACGACGTGATCCTGTGGGGCTGCCACGTGTTCTGCAAGCCGGCCACCGAGGGCTACGAGACACCGTGGCACCAGGACGGTCACTACTGGCCGATCCGTCCGCTGGCCACCTGCACCGTGTGGGTCGCACTCGAGCACTCCGGCGTCGACAACGGTTGCCTGCGCGTGATCCCGCGCTCGCACCGCGACCGCGTGTTGCACCCACACCTGCATGAAGAGCGCACCGACCTCACGCTGAACCAGCGCATGGCCGAGGGCGCCTTCGACGAGGCAGACGCGGTGGATCTCGAACTGGAGCCCGGCCAGATGTCGCTGCACGACGTGTACATGATCCACGGCGCGCGCGCCAACACGTCGACGCAACGCCGCACCGGCGTGGCATTGCGCTACATGCCGGCCACCTCGCTCTTCGATCGCTCGCTGAGGCCGGTCGACGGCAAGAGCGGCGTCGCGGTCAACTTCGCGCAGCGCCCGCTGTGGCTGCTGCGCGGCACGGACCGGGCGGGCAACGACTTTCGCATCGGCCACCGCTAATCCAGCGGTGCGGTGCACGCGAGCGATGCGCGTGCACGTGTCGCAAACCTTCAAGACGCTGCCCTGACGCCGCGCCACAGTGCGGGCGATGAGCCGTTTCATGTTGTTGGCGCGCGCCGCGCCCGAGCTGCAATCACCTGCGACGCCGGCGCGCGCGGTCGCCGCCAACGAGGGCCGCGGAGCGCTTGCTGCCGCGCCGGCTGCACGCGGCGAGCCTGAGTCGCGCTACGCGCGACGCGAGCGCACGGCATTGTGGTTCTGGGCCGAGCCGTCGCGGCCGGACGCGCCGTGAACAGCACACCGAGCCTCGCCGTCGACGCGCCGCGTGTGTCGCGCGAGTTGTGCATCGCTGCCGGTCTCGCACTCGGTCCGATGGCCGTGACCGGCATGGCACGTTTCGCCTACGGGCTGCTGCTGCCGGCGATGCGCGACGACCTCTCGTGGACCTATGCCCAGGCAGGCGCGATGAACATGGCCAATGCGCTGGGCTACCTGGTCGGCACGGTGCTGAGCCTTCATCTGGCGAGTCGCATCGATGCGCGGCGCTCGTTCGCGCTCGGCATGCTCGTGACTGCGCTGACCTTGATCGCATCGGGCCTGGTGCGTTCGTTCGAGGCGTTGATCGCGCTGCGCGCCCTCTCCGGGCTGACCAGTGCCCTGGTGTTCGTGAGCGGCACCACGCTGGCCGCGCGCATCGGCTCGGCACGCCTCGCACCGCTGGCGATCGCCGTGTACTTCAGCGGCGCCGGGCTGGGCATCGTGTTGTCGGGTGCCGCGCTGCCGTGGCTGTTTGAGTGGCGTGGCGCTGCCGCCTGGCCGCTGGGCTGGCTCGCGCTTGGCGTCGCGGCATTGCTCAGCACCGCCCCCAGCGCGCTGGCCTGCGCCGCGCTGCCCAGCACGCGCACGGCGCAGCGGGCCAGCGCGTGGCCGGCGCATCAACTGGGGCGATCGTTCGCCGGTCACTTCCTGTTCGGCGCCGGCTACATCGTCTACATGACCTTCGTGATCACCTGGTTGGATGCGCATGGCGGTTCGGCCGCGCAGGTGGCCACCGTGTGGAGCGTGCTCGGTGTCGCGGTGATCGCCTCGCCGCTGTTGTGGGGCGCGCTGCTGCGCGACGGGCGCGGCGGCACACCGCTGGCCTGCGCAATCGCGACGTTGGCGCTCGGTGCCGCCCTGCCGCTGCTCGACGCGTCATGG
>DATKJN010000148.1:0-3586 GCA_035543655.1 Burkholderiaceae bacterium
GCTGATGGCGCACATGCGGTTGGGCACCGGGGTCGGCGCCAACGACGCCGAGCTGGTGCTGCGCTCGCTGCCGTCGATCGAGCTGCGCTACCGTGCGCAGGACCGCAGCGCGCGCAGGGTCGCCGAATGGCTGAAGACCCAGTCCCTGGTGAAACACGTGCTGCATCCCGCGCTCCCCGGCGCGCCGGGCCACGAGCATTGGGCCTCGCATTGCATCGACGCGGCGGGGCTGTTCTCGATCGTGCTCGATCCGTCGCTGCCGGCGTCGCGCATCGATGCGTTCTGCGACGGCCTGAAGCGCTTCAAGCTCGGATATTCATGGGCCGGTCCGGTGAGCCTCGCGGTGCCGTACGAGCTCAAGATGCTGCGCGCCGCGCCGCGCTACGACGGCCACCTGGTGCGTCTTTCGATCGGCTTGGAGGCGGCAGACGACCTGATCGCCGACCTCGACCAGGCGTTGGCGTTGCTGCGCTAGCTGCGCTGTGCGAGCGCGCGTGGTGCGCGCGGCAGCAAGCCCATGGCGAGTGCGGTGCCGGCGAGGATGACCACGCCGCCGATCAACATCGCGGGCGTGATCGCTTCGCCCAGGAACAACCAGCCGAATGCCGCTGCGAACGCGGGGATCAGGAACGTGACCGCCGCGGCGTTGGTCGGGCCGGTGCGCGCAATCAGTCGAAAGTACAGGATGTAAGCCACGCCGGTGCACAACACCGCCAGCAGCGCGAGCGAGATCCAGGCGATCGCACTGGGCGCGGCGACCGGACGCTGCAGCCCGGCCGGCACGGCCAGCACGAGGGCGGCCGACAGCTGGCTGCCGGTGGCCAGCGCGAGCGGCGACACGCCCGACAGGTACTTCTTCGTGAAGTTGCCGCCATAGCCGTACGACGCGGTGGCGAGCAGGCAGGCGCCGATGGCCACCGCAGCGCTGACGCCATGTTCGTTGGCCGTGAAGCCCGCCTTGCTCCATGCGAGGCCGGCGACACCGACCAAGCCGATGAACAGACCGAGGACTCGCGTGGCGCCCAGGCGCTCGTGCAGCCACAACGCGCCGATGGCCGCGGCCCACAGTGGCGTCGCTGCGTTGAAGATCGCCGACAACCCGGCATTGATAGCCAGCATCGCCACGCCATAGAGCGAAAACGGCAGCGCCGAATTGACCACACCGACCCAGGCGATGGCGCGCCAATGGGTGCGCAACGCTTCGGTTTGCCGCCGCCACACCAGGATCGGCAGCAGGATGAGCACGGCGCCGAGGCAGCGCATCGCCGCCAGCGGCACCGGGCCGAATTCCACCGCACCGAGACGGATGAACAGGAACGATGCGCCCCACAGGGCCGCGAGGGCGATCAGATCGATCAGATCACGTGCTTTCACGGCCGCAATCCTCGTCGAGTTGTGCCGCTCCAGCGGCGCATCCCCAAGCGAGCACCACGGATCCGGCTTTGCCGGTCCGTTGGTGTTGCCCCCTGCAGGGGTGGGCGCCGCAGGCGCATCGGGGGCGGGTCACACCAGCAGCGCGCCTTCGTGCTGCAGCAGATGCTCCTTGCGCTCGAGCCCCCCGGCGAACCCGGTCAGCGAACCGTTGCTGCCGACGATGCGGTGGCACGGCACGATGATGGCGACCGGGTTGCGCCCGATGGCGGCACCGGCTGCACGCGAGGCCTGCGGCGCACCGACTTGCTTGGCAATCGCGCCGTAGGTGCTGGTGTCGCCGGGTTTCACTTCGAGCAACGCTTTCCACACGGCCTGCTGGAACGGCGTGCCCTGCAGGTCGAGCGGCACGCTGAACCGCGCAGGGCAGCGACCCTCCCAATAGGCCCGCAACTCGCGCGCCGCGGCGGCGATGAACGCGTTGTCGGCATCCACCGGAACCTCGAGGTCGGTGTGGTAGTGCACCGGCTCGTCGAACAACAGGAACGCCAGCCCCTGGTCGGTGGCGGCCAACGTCAGCGGGCCCACCGGTGAATCCAGGCGCGCTTGCGCCACCAGTCGATCAGTCTTCATGTGTGGTCTCCATTTTTCCATCAATAGACGCCGCCGCGAGGACGCGCGCGGGCTCATCGTTCGCCTGCCAAAGCCGCATCACTGCATAGCTGCGCCAGGGTTGCCACGCATCGGCCTGCTGCGCGGCCAGCACGATGTCGCGCGTGCCGAGCGCGTTCAACACGCCAACGTCGCTGGCGGGGAACGCGTCGGGCCAGGCCAGCACGCGCATCGCGATCATTTGAGCGGTCCATTCGCCACAGCCCGGCAGCGCACGCAGCCGCTGCAGCGTGTCGTGCAAGGGCGCGGCGCGGTGCAGCTCCAGCGATCCATCGCACACCACGCGGGCCAGTGCTTGCAACGCGCCGACGCGCTGGCGCACGATGCCGAGGCTGCCGATCGAATCCGGATCGGCATGGGCGATGGTCTCGGGCTGCGGGAACAGGCGCTGCAGGTCGTCGAACGGCGTCTTCAACGGCGCGCCGAAACGCTCGACGAGGCGCATGGTCAGCGTGCGTGCCGCCTTCACGGTCACCTGTTGGCCCAGGATCACGCGCGCCGCGGTCTCGAAGCCATCGAACGAGCCGGGCAGGCGCAGGCCCGGCCGTGCCTCGAACGGCATTGCGGCCAGCACCGCATCGATGCGCGTGGGATCGGCGTCGAGGTCGAGCGCCTGGCGCGTGCGCTGCACCAGCGCGCCGGCCGCCGGCGCCAGCTCGGGCGCGATCGCCAGCTCGATCTCGTGGCGCTGCGGCACGAAGCGCCAGGCGATCCAGCCCGACAGCAGCTTGCCGCGATGCGGCAGCGCGATCGTGCGGCGCATGCCGTGCGCATCGAGCGATTCGATGCCGGCCAGCGCGCGCGCGGCGAAGAAGGCCCGCATCGCATCGTGCTGGTACGGCGGGCGATAGGCCAGGCGCAGCTTCAGCGCCACCTGCGGACCGCCAGATCCGTCGTCCGACGCGGCGTCGCGGCGGAGCGCACTCGGGTTCATGCGGTAGCGCTCGACGAACGCTGCGTTGAAGCGCCGCAGGCTGGAAAAGCCACTGGCCAGTGCGACCTGGGTGACCGGCAGCGTGGTGTCGGTGAGCAACTGTTTGGCCAACAGCAGGCGCTGCGTGGTCAGGTAGTCGATCGGCGCCACGCCCACGTGCTGCTGGAAGATGCGGCGCAGGTGGCGGTCGGTGACGCCGAGGCGGGCCGCCACCTCGGGCAGGGCGGTCGGCTCGCCGGCGCGCACCGCGTGCTCGATCATGCGCGCCGCGTGCTGCGCCAGCACGCGCGGCGAGTCGACCAGCGCCAGGCCCGGCGCGAGCTCGGGCCGGCAGCGCAGGCAGGGGCGGAAGCCGTCGCGCTCGGCGCTCGCCGCATTGGCGTAGAAGCGCAGGTTCTCGCGGCGCGGCAGGCGCACCCGGCACACCGGCCGGCAGTAGATGCCGGTCGAGGTGACGCCGGCGAACAGGCGGCCGTCGAAGCGCGCGTCGCGGGTGGCCCACGCGAGGTAGGCGGCATCGGCGTCCAGCGGCGCGGCGGCAGACGGCGGCGCGCGGCGCTCCGCGTCCGGCGCCGCGCGCGCGTCGCGCCGGGCGAGGCCGCCCGCCGG
>DATKJN010000149.1:0-8798 GCA_035543655.1 Burkholderiaceae bacterium
GCGGCATCGGCCATCTCGCTGCGCCGCGACGCGTAGTGGTAGGAGTTGAAGATCACCGCAGCGACCAGCAGAGCGAGCGTGGCCGCGCCCATCGCCGCGCGCGTCAGCCGCGCGCCGAGGCGTTCGCGCTGCGGTTTGGCCTGCAGCCACAGCGGCTTCACGGGTGCCCCCTTGGGCGCTGCGCGCCCTTTCCCCCGAGGGGGATCGAGCAGCTTCGGAGCGGCCGTGCGGTGCTCATTCGCGTACCTCCCGCGCCAGCCGCAGCAGCCGCGAACTCAAGGTCAGGCCGTTGGCGCGAGCGGTCGCCAGGTCGACACTGAAGCTGACGCGCCCATCCACCACGTCGAGGCGGATGCACACGGTGGCGTCGGCAGCCTGTTGTCCATCGGCAAAGCTCAACAGCGGCAGCGAGCGCAGTTCGCGGGGCAGCGCCGGCCGTACGGCGAGCAGGTGGTCGTCGACCAGCAGCGCATGGCACAACGCCGTGGCATCGTTCGGAGTGAGTTCGCGCACCTGCAGCACCCACTGGCGCACCACACGGCCGTTCAGCGTGGCCAGCGGCGCGCGCAACGGCTGCTGCGCACCGACACAAAGCACCAGCGGTGCGTTCGGCGGCGGCGCCGACTGCGCCGGCCAATCGACGAACGCGAGCAGGTTGGCGATGACGGCGGCCTTGACGTCGAGCTCGTTCACCGCATGCGCCGGTGTGCACGCAGCCAGCCATGCACCGGCCGCACAGAGGCGGACGATCCGATGCACGAGACAGGAGGCCGGCGACATGGGGCTGCAGCTGCGCGCCGAGGATCAGAACGGAATCTCGAGCCGTGTGCGCCAGGTGCGACCGTCCTGCTGCACCACCGGCAGCAGCTCCGGCAGGCTGCCCGGATCGTCGTACTGCCGGTCGAACAGATTGAGCACGCCGAGACTCAGGCTGGCTCCTTGCCACGGCAGGCGCGTCGACAGGTTGGCGTTGACGATGCCGAAGCCGGCCGCCGGGCCGCGTCGGCTGTAGGCTTGGCCGTCGATGCCGAGCGTCCAACGTGCGTGCAGCGGCAGCACCACGACGGCCTTGGCCATCGTGCGCGGCGACAACTCCGCGAAGCTGTCGCCGGCGCTGCCGTCGGCGCGCTGCTGGGTCAGGTTGGCGCGCAACATCGCGCCGTTGCGCCAATGGCGTTCGATCTCGAACTCGAGGCCGCGCATGCGCAACGCGCCGGCGTTGCGAAACGTGTTGATGTCGAGGCCGGCGTCGTAGTCGAGCACGATCATGTCGCTGGCGCGTGTCTCGAATGCGCTGAGGCTCAGGCGCGTGTCGCTGCGCGGCGTCCACTCGGCGATGAGTTCTCCGCCGCGCACCCGTTCCGGTCCGAGCAGCGGGTTGACCGCGTATCCACCCGGCGTCGGCACGTCGTAGAAGCGCTCGAACGCGTTCGGTGGGCGGAACGCCGTGCCGTAGATCGCCTTCACGACCCACTGCGGGTCCACCTGCTGGATCAGCGCGATGCGCGGATGGGTCTGCGCTGGCTGGTCCTGCTGGTGATCGAAACGCAAGCCGAAGTCGAGCGTCGTGCTGCGCCCGAGCTCGATGCGGTCCTGGCCGTACAGCGAGAAGCGGGTGTCGGTGCGTTCGAAGTCGTGGTAGACCGTGCCGACCTCGTCGAGGTCGGCGTTCCTGAACCGGATGGTCGACGAGCGCTGCACCTCGGCGCCGAGTTGCAGCGTGTGCCCCGCCCATGCACGCGTCAACCAGCGCGTCTCCAGTCCCCACCAGCGCCCGCGGTCGTCGTCTCGATTGAGCGTGATCGGCGGGTAGTCGTAGACATAGGTGCCGACGAAGTGGTACTGGCCGCCGAAGGCGCGCGTGATCCATTCGCCCTGCGGTCCGAGGTCGCGCCGCAGTGTCATGTCGAGCAAGGTCTCGACGTCGCGGTAGTTGTTGCGCGGATCGCCCACCACCATCGACGGCGCCACGCCGATGCCTTTGTCGCGGTCGGCGTGCATCGCGCGCACGCTCAGGTCGCCGAGCTCGGCGGCGGCGTAGAAGCTGGAGCGGCGCTCGTAGTCCACACCGTGCGCCACGCCGTCGGGTGCCAGCGCGCTGGTGTATCCCGGCAGCGTGACGTCGGTGCCGTCGTAGGTGCGGCGCGACGCCGACACCATCCACTTCGCGCCGCTTTGAGTGGTGCGCGACAGCGTCGCGCGCCCTTCGCGGCCGCCGTATTGCTCGGCGCCGAGCGCCACGTTGGAGCGCTGTTCGGAGATCGGCCGCGTCACCACGTTGACGACGCCGAAGAATGCGTTGGCGCCGTACACCGGCGAGCCCTGGCCGGGGATGAACTCGATGCGCTCGACCAGGTCGATGTCGATCGGCGCCTCGGTGCCGATGAAGGCCATGTCGTACAGGTTTTCGTTGACCCGGTTGCCGTCGATCAGCAACAGCACGCGCGTGTTGTAGTCGCCCGGTGCGAAGAAGCCGCGCACACCCAGGTAGCTGTACGAGCGGTCGTACACCACGTTGAGGCCGCGCACCGTGCGCAACGCGTCGGCCAGCGTGCGGTAGCCGAGCGCCTTGATCTCCGCCGCCGTGATCACCGTGACGGAGCCGGCCGCTTCGCTGCGGCGCTGTGGGATTCGCGATGCGCCGGTCACCTGCAGGTTCAGCAGGTCGTCGAGCGGCAAGTCGGCCAGTTGCGCGGGGCCGGGTTCCGATGCGGCCGCTGCGCCAACTGACAGTGCATGGATCGCGAGCGCGATGGCCAGGTGCCGAAGCCGTGGCATCGGGCGATAAGCGGGGTGCATGCGCATCGACTCCTTACTTCCGGGCGCTGTCAGGCACACGCAACCGAAGGCGGACGCGGCACCGAACCACCGTGCATTGGGCCGATTTCGCCGCTGCAGTGAGGCGACGAACAGGGCCCTGTTCAGCCGTCTAAATCGGCCGGTGCGCACACCGGGTTAAGCCCGCTGCGCTGCACGGGTGCACTCGCGACAATCGATGCCGGCATGTGTTGATCGCGATCAAGTGCGCCGCATGAAAATTACCGCCGCCAAGACCATCGTCTGCTGCCCGGGCCGCAACTTCGTCACGCTCAAGATCGAGACCGACGACGGCCTCGTCGGCATCGGCGACGCCACGCTCAACGGCCGCGAGCTGGCGGTGGCGAGCTACTTGAACGATCACGTGATCCCGTGCCTGATCGGGCGCGATGCGCACCGCATCGAGGACACGTGGCACTACCTGTACCGCGGCGCGTACTGGCGGCGCGGCTCGGTGACCATGAGCGCCATCGCGGCCGTCGACACCGCGTTGTGGGACCTGAAAGCCAAGGCCGCCAGGCTGCCGCTGTACCAGCTGCTCGGCGGTGCCAGCCGCGAGCGTGTGCTGGTGTACGGGCACGCCAACGGACGTGACATCGAGCACACCGTCGACGAGGTGCTGCGCCTGAAGGAGTTGGGCTATCAGGCGATCCGCGCACAAAGCGGCGTGCCCGGCCTGAACAAGGTGTACGGCGTGGCCAGCGGCGACCAGCCCTATGAACCGGCCGACTCCAGCCTGCCGGCCGAACACGACTGGGACACGCCGGCCTACCTGCGCCACACGCCGCGCTTGTTCGATGCCGTGCGCGCGAAACTCGGCTGGGAGCACCACTTGCTGCACGACGTGCACCATCGCCTCACGCCGATCGAGGCGGCGCGGCTGGGCAAGGACCTCGAGCCGTATCGCCTGTTCTGGATGGAGGACGCGACACCGGCGGAGAGCCAGGAGGCGTTCCGGCTGATCCGCCAGCACACCACCACGCCGCTGGCGGTGGGCGAGGTGTTCAACTCGCTGTGGGACTGCAAGGATTTGATCGCCGAGCAGCTGATCGACTTCATCCGCTGCACCGTGGTGCACGCCGGCGGCATCACGCACCTGAAGCGCATTGCCGACTTCGCCGCCATGCACCAGGTGCGCACCGGCAGCCATGGCGCGACCGATCTGTCGCCGGTGTGCATGGGCGCGGCGCTGCACTTCGACCTCGCCGTTCCGAACTTCGGCATCCAGGAGCACATGCCGCACAGCGCCGAGACCGATGCCGTGTTTCCACATGCATATTCCTTCAGCGAAGGTTTCATGCACCCGGGCGAGGTGCCGGGCCACGGCGTGACGATCGACGAAGCCTTGGCGGCCCGCTACCCCTACCGGCGCGCCTATCTGCCGGTGAACCGGCTGCGCAGCGACGGCACGCTCTGGCACTGGTGACGCGCGTGTCCCGCGCGCACGCAGCGAAGCCTTTGTCAAGACAACGGCGGCACAAACGCGCACAATCGCCGAGACCGTTCGTGAGGGGCGGCACGGAGGACGCGAGGAGTCGGCACATGGGCGTGCGAATTGCCTGGACCATCGTCGCAATGATCATTCTGGGCGCCATCGTGTCTGCGCTGTTTCGCGTGGCCACGGCGCCCGATCGCATCCAGTCGCGCAAGGACACCGCCAAGGAGGTGTGCGTGCGATCGGGCGGCGAATGGATCGTTGCGGGTCGCGACGAAGTCTGCAAACGGGGCTGAATTGCTGCGTGGGCCCGCAACGGGTCTTCACACGCGTTTCACACGCTTCATCGCGGGTTCACTCGCGGCGGCGACATTGCGGTCACCAGCCACCCGACCCGCCTGAACCCCGAACATGTCCGACCTCATCGTCCACGGTGGCGCGCCCCTGAGCGGCGCCATCCGGCCCTCGGCCAACAAGAACGCGGTACTGCCGATCCTGGCGGCCAGCTTGCTCACCCACGAGCCGGTGCGGCTGGAGCGGGTGCCCGAGATCACCGACGCGCGGCGCATCCTGGAGCTGTTCCGCGCCATGGGTAGCCGCGTCGAGGCCGACTTCGACACCGGCGTGGTCGAGATCGAGCACCGCGACACCACCTTCGACGTGAAGACGATGCGCCTGCCCGAAGGCATGCGCTCGTCGATCCTGCTGGTGCCACCGCTGCTCACGCGCTTCGGCTGCGCACGCATCGAAGACGAGGTGCGCGGCTGCACGCTCGGCGTGCGCGAGATCGATCCGCACATCGAGGTGTTCGAGCACTTCGGCGCACGCACTGACCGCGGCGACGACGGCTGGGTGCTCAACGTCAAGCGGCCGCTGCAGGCGGTGCAGCACTGGCTCGACTACGCCTCGGTCACCACCACCGAAAACTTCGTGCTGTGCGCGGTGCTGGCGCAAGGCCGCTCGGTGCTCACCAACGCGGCTTGCGAGCCGCACGTGCAGGAGTTCTGCCGCTTCCTGATCTCTTTGGGTGCGCGCATCGAAGGCGTCGGCACGTCCACGCTCACCGTGACCGGCGTGCCATCGTTGCGCGGCGGCGAACACCGCTTCGACGAAGACTTTCACGAGATCACCACCTTTCTCGCGCTGTCGGCCATCACCGGCGGCGACGTGAAAGTGAAGAACCCGGTGCCCGAGCAGTTCCCGCTGATCGACCGCACGTTCGCCAAGCTCGGCGCGTTCGTTACGCACGAAGACGGCTGGTCGCGCGTGGTCACCGAAGGCGGGCGCCTGCGTGTGCGCGAGCCCTTCACGCCCAACGTGCTGCCCAAGATCGAGGCGGCGCCGTGGCCCTACCTGAGCGTGGACCTGCTGCCGATCTTCATCGCGCTGGGCGTGCGCGCCGAAGGCAGCGTGCTGTTCTGGAACAAGGTCTACGACGGCGCGCTGGGCTGGACCAGCGAGCTGGCCAAGTTCGGCGCGCAGGCGTTCCAGTCCGACCCGCACCGCGTGGTCACCTTCGGCGGCAAGCCGCTGTCGCCGGCCGAGGTGGAGAGCCCCTACATCATCCGCGTGGCGATCGCGCTGCTGATGGTGGCCGCCAGCATCGAAGGCCGCTCGGTGATCCGCCATGCCGCGCCGATCCGGCGCGCGCATCCGCAGTTCGTCGAGAACCTGGTCGCGCTCGGCGCGCGCATCGAGTGGCGCGAGCCCTGATCTCGCGCTGACGCGTCAGCCGCGGGTCGCGGCGTCGGACTGCAAAGCCCGCAACGTGGCCAGCGCCGCGTCGGCCGCCTCGACCGGCACGAACAGGTGATCGTGGTGCACCGCGGCCACCACGTTGCACGCGATGCCGGCGTCGGCGAGCGCGGCGGCCACTGCGGCGGTGAGACCCACGTCGTTCAGGTCCGACGCCACCTGCAACACCAGCCACGCGGCGCGAAAGCGCACCCGCAGTCCGGCCGCGAGGGCACGCGCTTCGTCGACGATCAGTGTGGTCCCTTCGGCCTCGCGAAAGCTGGCGATCGGCTGCAGCGCCGCGATGTCGCAATCCGACGGCGCGATCACGAACGCGTACACGCCGGGCTGGCGCGTGGGCTCGAGCCAGCGCAACAGCGAATGGATCGTCACAGCGGCCGGCCGAGGTGGAAGTAGAAGGTGCCGGGTCCGCTCGCGGCCTTGCCATAGCCGAAGTACACCGGCCCGACGGCGCTGTCCGAGCCGATGAACAGGGCCAGCGATTTCTGGAAGCCACTCGGATTGCCCTGCACGAGCGGCTGGCCATACTGCCCGGCCTCGAGCGACACGCCACCGAAGGCGCCGTCGAAGAGCCCGCCGCGCACGAGCCGGTGGTAGTACGCCAGCTGGCCGTATTGCAGGCGGGCCCCCACCAGCTGACCGGTGGCGAAGCCCGACTGCCGGAGGAAGCCGCCCCACTCGAACTGGTCGTATGCGGGCAGCGGGTTGGAGCCGATCTTTCCGCCCGCCGCCAAGCTGACCTGCACCGTGTCTTCGCCGAACGAATAGGCACCCGTGGCACCGAGTCGCCACTTGGTGTATGGGTCATCGGCCCCGAGGTCGGTCATCGAGCTGTACACGCCGAGTTCCGTGGCCCAGCCCGCGCGCGGAAAGTTCGCGCTGTCGAGCTGGTCCATGCGCAGCCGGATGCTGATGCCGCCTTGCGCGAATTTCTCGTCGCTGGGCAGCACCAGCGAGCCGGTGCTGAGCTTGGGGATCACGGTTCCGCCGAGCACGCCGAGCCGCAACTCGCCGTACTGATCGAACTGCACGCCGACGTCGAGTCCGGCATTGCGCGACGCGATGTCGTAGATGGCGATGCGCTCGTCCCCGCGGTAGAGGTCGACCTGGTCTTCGCCGATCGCCAGGCGCGGCGCGATGAAGTAGCGCCCGCGGACATCGAGCGGCTGGTAGAACTCGATCCGCAGTGCGTTGTTGAAGCCGAGCTGCACGTCGCTGCGCAGCTCCGCACCGAGCGGGTTCAACCAGGTCATGCGGTGGCTGGCGATCACGTTGAAACGCGCCGAGCCGCTGAAGTCGCTCGACAGGCCGATGCCCGCGCGCAGGTAGTTCGGGCCCCATGCCTTTTCCACCGCGTCGACCACCAGCACGCGCTTGCCCGGCTCGTCGAGGATGCGGTAGTTCACGTGCTCGAAGTCGCCCGTGCCGTACAGCCGCCGCATGTCGGCGTCGAGCTGACTCTGCACCAACGGCGCGCCCACGGTCGTTTCCATCACGGCCTGGGCCGTTGCCGGATTGACCCGGGTCAGCTGACTGAACCGGATCTCATCGACCGGCTTGATGTCGGGCACTGTGCCCACGCGCTGCCGCTGGCGCAGCGCAGCGTACTCGGCCGGCGGCATCGACAGTTGCGCCAGCTGATCGGCCACCTTGCGCGCCGCCACCTCGCCCAGCGGCGTGATCTTGGCCAGGTTGTCGAAGTCGCCGGTCGAGTAGTCGCCGAGATCGGGCGAGATCAGGATGTCGGTGGATTTGAGCGACGCCAGCGAGGCCTGCACGTTCTGCTCGGTGAGGATGCTGAGCATTTGGTTGGCCACACCCAGGATCGAATTGAGCTGCTCGCGCTTGAGCAGCGGGGTGCCGACGTTGACGGCGATCACGATGTCGGCCCCCATCGCGCGCGCGGCGTCGACCGGCAGGTTGCTGGTCAGCATGCCGTCGACCAGCGTCATGCCGGCGTACTCGGCCGGCGCCACGGCGCCCGGCACCGACATGCTGGCGCGCATCACGTTGGCCAGGTCGCCTTCGCTGAACACCACCGCCTTGCCGGTGACCAGATCGGTGGCCACCGCCCGATATTGGATCGGCAAGTCGTCGAAGCGCACGTAGCCTTGCACGCGCGACAGCTTGCGCAGCACGGTTTCGAGCTGCACGCCGGTGACGAGGCCCTTGGTCAGGACGGCCGCGTCCGCGCCGGTGCCGATCTCCGGGCCCACGTAGTTGCGGTAGTCGTCGGCCTTGCGCCGCATCGACAGGTCCTGCCGCGGCGGCCTCTCCTTGAAGAGCTTCTCGACCGTGATGTCGTCGGTGACCTTCTCCATCTCGGGCACCGTCATCCCCGATGCGAAGGCGCCGCCGACCAGCGCACCCATGCTGGTGCCGGCGACGCAGTGAATCGGTACCCGGTACTCCTCCAGCACCTTGATGACGCCCACATGCGCCGCGCCGCGCGCGCCGCCGCCCGACAGCACCAGACAGATCTTGGGCCGCTTCGTTGCCGTGGCGGCCGTGGGCGCTTCGGCCGGCGCTTGCGCCCACGCCCCGATCGGCACTGCGACGGCGGCCACGATCGATGCCAGCCAACTGCAAACGCCTTGTCGCTGTTGCGTTGCCATGTCGCGCCTCGTGTCCTTGCGTTCGGTCGTGCGCTCGAGCGGGCGAGCGCGGCTAGGGTGGATTCAGTCGGATGCGGCTCGCGAAGTCTGCCGCCGATCCGGCTTGCTTGGCGCGCTCGTTCACCATCGAGCGCCGCTGCAACTCCGCAAACGGCAAGCCCCCCGTGTGCAGGCGC
>DATKJN010000150.1:0-3271 GCA_035543655.1 Burkholderiaceae bacterium
CATGTCATGCGCCCCTTCGTGCAACAGCACGCGCGCATGCTAACGCCGGTGCGCGACCGCGCACGCGGCGCGATCAGTTCGATTGTTTGATCAGGCGTCCCGAGGCTTGCTGCAGCGGCCGCGCATTCATCGGATACAGGCGCGCGAACACGTCGATCTGCTCGCTCGACACCGTGATCGGCTGCTGCATCACCATCCACAGCACGCCTTCGCTGCACGGCGGCGTGGTGAGCGACCCCATGTAGGTGAAGTAGCGCGGATCTTTCGGCAGCAGGTGGTTGAGGTCGAGCGTGGCACGGGCCGCGAGCTCTTCGCCCTTTTCCAGCGGCAGGTTGTTCCACACCGTCTGCACCAGCGCCTGCGCACCGCCACGCTCCAGCAGCACCGCCACCACCGCGAGGCGGCCTTCGAGGTCCTGGTGCACGAGGTGCGCCACCATGTCGAACTGCTTGCCCTCGATGCGCTCCTCCGATGGGCGGTGAAAGTGGAACTGCTGCAGCTCGAAGCGGCGACCCATCACGTCGATGAAGTTGCCCGCCGCGACGTTCACTTGCACCGTGTGGCCGTTGTCGATGACGCGGAACGCGCTGGGCCGGTAGTCGAACTGCACCGGGTCCATGTCGACGCGGATGCCGTCGCGGATGTCGATCGGGCTCTGCCGGGTGCCGCTGCCGCACTTGGCGAACTCCGGCTTCAGCCGGTGCCAGGTGTCGGGCCCGCCTTCGGCGTCGTACGACCAGTGTGCGGCGCGCGCCGCCTTCGCGGCCGGCTTCGGCGCCGTCGACTTGGCGGCCACGCGGTGCACGCCCGATGCCGGACGTGCCGCAGGTGCCAGCTGCATCTCGCCATCGGGCTGCGTGGTCACGCGCAAGACCTGCTCGCCCTTGGCTTCGGAGGCCTTGGTGGCGTTGAGCTTCGCTGCCAGGCGGTCGCGCAGGTCCTGCATCGGATCGATCACGACGCGCTTCTTCGTGCGCGGTGCTGCATCGTCGGCATCCGCCTTGGCGGGCTCGGCCGCCTGCGCCAGGGGCGACAGCGCCAGCATCAGCGCGCCAACAAGGACAGGGATCTTGGACATGGTGATTCCGCACGCGGGCGCGAAAGGCCCGGCTCGTCCGTGTTTTCGGCGGCCGGCCGGCGCGGCTTGAGCCCGTGGCCGCCCTCGATACCACGAATTGAACGGTCTTGTTGGCGCTATTCGGGCAATCGATGCCGCACCCACAGCCAGGCCAACAGCCCGCACGCGGACAGCGCCGCCGCGGCGAAGGCAAGACTGCGCGTGCCGTGCATCACGGCCGGCGCGATCACGCCGGCGACGATGCCGTTGATCGCCGCACCGAGCCCGGCTTGCAGCGACGAGGCCAGACCGCGCCGCTGCGGCGACAGGTCGAGCAACATCACCGTGACCAGCGGCGTCATCAGCGACCAGCCGAAGGCATACAGCGTGACCGGCAACAGCGCCCACGCCGCGTGGGCGTCGAAGGCCAGGTTCAGTGCGACGTTGCCGAAGGCGGTGACGGCCATGATCTGAAAGCCCCAGCGGATCTGTCGCCGCTTCGGCACACGCCCTGCCAGGCGGCCGCACACCCAGGCACCCGTCATCACGCAGGCGATCGACATCACGAAGTACACGAAGAACTGCGTCGGCTCGAGCCGCAAGTGCGTACCCAGCCACTCTGGCGAACTCAGCACGTAGAGAAAGAAGCCGTTGAACGGCAGCACGCTCACCATCACGAGCGTGACGAAGCGCGCGCTGCCGAGCAGGTTCCAGTAACCGCGCAACAGCGGCCCGATGCGCAACGACTGGCGGCGCTCGGGCGGCAAGGTCTCCGGCAGCCACGCCGCGCACGAGAGCCACAGCAACAAGCCGACGCCGGCGAGAAACCAGAAGATCGAGGCCCAACCCAGGTGCACGAACAGCACGCCGCCGATCAGCGGGGCCAGCGCGGGCGCGACGCCGAAGAACAGCGTCATCTGCGACATCATGCGTTGCGCATCGACCGCATCGAACAGGTCGCGCACGATGGCGCGCGCCACCACCATGCCGGCGCCGCCCGAAAGGCCCTGCAACACGCGCCAGGACACCAGCGTGCCGATGTTGTCGGCGAGCGCGCAGCCGATCGAGGCCAGCGCGAACACGCCGATGCCGGCCAGGATCACCGGCCGACGCCCGAAGCCGTCGGACAGCGCACCATGGAACAGGTTCATCACCGCGATGCCGAGCAGATACGCCGACAGCGTCTGCTGCATCTGCAGCGGGCTGGCAGCCAGCGATGTCGCGATGCCGGTGAACGCCGGCAGGTAGGTGTCGACTGCAAACGGACCGAGCGTGCCCAGGCCACCCAGCAGCGCGGCCAGCATCCAGCGCGGACGCGACCAGTGTGTGGTGTAGTGAACGGGCGCGGTCAATCGGGCAGTGTATGCGCGCGTCGATTCCATTCGTGCCATGCTGCGGAACCTATGGCGGTGTCTGTGATCGGAGGCGGGCATGCACACACACACTCAGATTCGACGCGATCTGCTGCGGGTGGTCGCGCTGTCGGCCGCTGCGCTCGCACTGCCTGCACTGGCCACGTCGCGGCGCGCCATCGCACGCATGACCGACGGCCCGTTCTATCCGCCGCGCAGCTGGCGTGAACGCTGGAGCGATTGGGATGCCGACCTCACGCGCGTGCAGCACGCCGGCGCGACGCGCGTCGCGAAGGGCGAACACCTGGGCCTCGAGGCGCGTGTGGTCGACGTGAACGGCCGTGCCATCGATGGCGCCACGGTGGAAATCTGGCAATGTGACGCGGTGGGGCACTACCGCCACCCGAGCACCGAGCCCACCACCGATGCGGTGGACGAGGCCTTTCAGGGCTTCGGCAGCACGCAGAGCAACGCGCAGGGGCAACTGCGCTTTCGCACCATCCGGCCGGTGCCCTACCCCGGGCGCACGCCGCACATCCACGTGAAGGTGCGCCACGCCACGTTCGGCGAGGTCACGTCGCAGCTGTTCGTGGCCGGCGATCCGGGCAACGCGCGCGACGGGCTGTGGCGCCGGCTGTCCAACGACGATCGCGCGGGCCTGGAGATGACGCTCGAGCCCGCCGCCAACGACAGCGGTTTGCGCTGGCTGGTGCGACACGATCTGGTCGTGCCGGCGTGAGGCCAACCATCAAAGTGTGAAGCAAGCCGGTAGGCCGGATTCTGTGCAGCCGCGCCTTCTTGCGAAGACACGGCCGTGACCGCCATTCATCTGGGCCAGGCGATCGCTCGCCCGGCTCAATGC
>DATKJN010000151.1:0-4404 GCA_035543655.1 Burkholderiaceae bacterium
CATCACTGCTGCCTGTGCGCAAGACCAGCCGCAGAATCTTGCTGCCACCACGCTGACGGTGGGCATGCACAGCATCCGCGCGCAACTGGCGATCACGCCGCTGCAACGCCAGATCGGCCTGATGCACCGGCGCGAGATGCCCACGCACGAAGGCATGCTGTTCGTGTTCGACGAACCGTCGCCGCAGTGCTTCTGGATGCGCAACACGTTGATCCCGCTGTCGATCGCCTTCCTCGCCGACGACGGCACGGTGGTCAACATCGCCGACATGAAGCCGCAAAGCGACGATTCGCATTGTTCGGCAAAGCCGGTGCGCTATGCGCTGGAGATGAACCAGGGCTGGTTCGCCAAACGGGGCGTCAAGTCCGGCACGCGCATCAGCGGCGAACTGTTCCAGAAGTGACAAGTCAACCCAGCGCCATGGTGGGCGCATGGGATTCGCACACCCGCAACACGCGCGGGTTGCCCTCATTCCCACAGCGCGCCGTTTGGCTATAGTCACCGTCCTTCGCGAAGAGGAGAACAAGATGGGCGCGATTCTGCAGTCGCTGGGACGAACCGTGATCGCCGGTGTGGTGCTGCTGATCATTTTGATCCTGGCGGTGAGCACGGCCAAGTACGACCACGCATGGGGCGCTTTCGTGATGCGCTGGCTCCACGTGATGAGCGGTGTGATGTGGATCGGCTTGCTCTGGTACTTCAACTTCGTGCAGATCCCGTCGATGCCGAAGATCCCCGACGAGCACAAGCCCGCCATCGGCAAGGTGATCGCACCGGCCGCGCTGTTCTGGTTCCGCTGGGCCGCATTGGCGACCCTGGTCACCGGCGTGCTGCTGGCCGGAATGAACGGCTATCTGTTGCAGGCGCTTTCGCTGCAGCGTCCGTTCACGCCGATCGGCATCGGCATGTGGCTCGGCTTGATCATGGCGTTCAATGTCTGGTTCATCATTTGGCCCAACCAGAAAAAGGCGCTCGGCATCGTGACCGTCACGCCGGAAGAGAAAGCCAAGGCTGCGCGTCTCGCGATGCTGACGTCGCGTGTCAACACGATGCTCTCGATCCCCATGCTGTTCTGCATGGTGGCGCAGCAGAACGCCGGCCTGTGATCTAGTCTCCCTGCTCGGGCAGGCGTTCCTGCACCGAGCCGGGCACCACGTCGGCGGCGCCGCGCGCCAGGCTCACCCGCAGCCGCTGCCCCACGCGCAGTTGTGAGGGTGCGGTCACCACCTTGGCCGTATCGGTCTCGATCAGCGCATAGCCGCGCGACAGCACACGCTGCGGATCGAGCTGGGCGAGCCGATCGGCGAGCACGTCGAGCCGACCGGCTCGATGCTGAGCCCCGCCGTCGGACGCGCGCCGCCAGCGCGTGTCGGTGTGCGCGAGCGTCTGCATGGCCGTCGAAAGGCGTTGCCCCCACGCGTAACGCGCGCGCTGCGCGAGGCGCTCCAAGCGGTGGTGCTGCGGCTGCAACGTGCCCACGTTCTGCGTCAAGCGCGCCGACAACCAATCCAGTTGCTGTGACGCGCGATCCAGCCGTTGGCGCATTGCGCGCTCGACGTGTCGAGCCGCGCCGTCGAGTGCCTGCAACAGCTCGTCACGGACCGGTGCGGCGAGTTCGGCCGCAGCGGTCGGTGTGGGTGCGCGCAGGTCGGCCGCGAGATCGGCCAGCGTCACGTCGGTCTCGTGGCCGACCCCGCACACCACTGGAACCGCGCTGCCGGCGATCGCGCGCACCACGGCCTCGTCGTTGAACGACCACAGGTCTTCGATCGAGCCGCCGCCGCGGCACACGATCAACGTATCGACCTCGGCCCGCTGGCCGGCCTGCTGCAGCGCGCGCACGAGTTGCGACGGCGCGTCGGGGCCTTGCACGGCGCTCGGATACACAATGACACGAACGTGCGGCGCGCGGCGCGCCAGCGTGGTGAGCACGTCGTGCAGCGCGGCTCCTGCGGTGGAGCTGATCACACCGATCGCGCGCGGGAACTTCTGGATCGGCCGTTTGCGCTCCGTGTCGAACAGTCCGGCGGCCTGCAGGCGCGCCCGCTGGCGCAGGAACAGTTCGTACATCGAGCCCGCGCCGCGCGGCAACAGGGCTTCGACCACGCATTGCAACTCGCCGCGTGGCTCGTAGATCAGCACGCGGCCACGCACCTCCACGTGCTGGCCGTCGCGCGGCGCGAAGTCGAGCAGCGCGGCAGCGCGCCGAAACATTGCGCAACGCAAGACGGCGTTGGCGCCGTCGGCGTCCTTCAGAGTGAAATAGCAGTGGCCACTCGCGGCTCGGGTGAACCCCGACAGTTCGCCGCATACCGACACGGCTCCGAGGCGCACCTGCAATGCGTCGCTCGCGGCCAACAAGAGTTCGGCCACGCCGAGCACGCGCGACGAGGGCCGGCCCTCGACAGGCTGTGCGGGTTCGCTCGGCAGAGATGGGGCATCGAGGCTCATTGCTCAAATCTCAGGCAATCCAGCGGGAAGCACGCAATGACGCGCCCCTCGCGCCGGCACGCTCCGCTTTCCCACAAGCTTGTCCACAGAAGCAGTGGATTGTTCGCCGCGCATTCGCGAATTCTGTCGCGCCATCGTGTTGTGGCGTCTGCGCAGCAGGTGGCGACGCGACACGAAGTGAGGCGAAAGCTCGGCCATAATCGCCCGTCTTCGCGCATGCAGCGCCGCCTTATCCAGAGCCGAGTCCCCTCTTGTTTTCGATCATACAAGCCGCCGGCTGGCCGATCTGGCCGCTGTTGCTCTGTTCGGTGGTGGCCCTGGCCGTGGTGATCGAGCGTTTCGTCAGCCTGCGCGCACAGCGCATCGCGCCGCCGAAGCTGCTCGACGAAGTGCTGTCGGTCACGCGGCAAAGCCTGCCCGGCCCCGACGTCGTCACCAAGCTCGCCGCCAATTCCGAGTTGGGCGCCGTGCTGGCCGCTGGCCTGCGGGCGGTGATGGGCGATCCGCGCATCCAGGAAGGTGCATTGCGACAGGCGTTCGAGATCTCAGGCCGCGCGGCGGTGCACCGGCTCGAGCGCTACCTCAACACGCTCGGCACGATCGCGGCCGCCGCGCCGTTGCTCGGCTTGTTGGGCACGGTGATCGGCATGATCGAGATATTCGGCTCGCAGGCTCCCACCGGCGGCTCGAACCCCGCGATGCTGGCACACGGGATATCCGTGGCGCTCTACAACACTGCTTTCGGCCTGATCATCGCGATCCCGGCGCTGATGCTGTACCGTTATTTCCGCCGCTTGATCGACGAGTACGCGCTGCTCATGGAGCAGTCCGCCGAGCGCATGGTGCCGCACCTGATGCGCTTTGCCGTGCGCGCCGGCGCCTGATGCGCGAGCTGCGCGGCCTGCGCACCTGAGCCATGCGTTTTCGCCGCCGCCGCGCCGAGGAACCGGAGATCAATCTGATCCCGTTCATCGACGTGCTGTTGGTGATCCTGATCTTCCTGATGCTGTCGACCACGTACTCCAAGTACTCGGAGCTGCAGATCACGCTGCCGAGCGCCGACGCCGACCGCATCCGCGAGAGGCCCGCCGAGATCATCGTCAGCGTGTCGGCCGATGGCCGCTACGTGATCGACAAGAAGCAGGTCGAAGGCCGCAGCGTCGACATCCTCACGCTCGAACTGCAGGCGGCAGCCGCCGGCAAGGCCGAGCCGGTGGTGATCGTGTCGGCCGATGCGCTGAGCGCGCACCAGGCCGTGATCAACGTGCTCGATGCGGCACGCCGTGCGGGCCTCGGCCGTCTGACCTTCGCCGCCCAGGTGCCGGGTGAAGGCGGCTCGCGCTAGGCGCGAGCGAGCGCACCGTGCTGGCCGCGTCGTGGCAACGGTCGCAGCCTGACCTGCTGGCGCGCACGCTGCAGCCCCTGTCGTGGCTGTACGGCGCCGCCTCGGCGTTGAACCGCGCGCTCTACACCAGCGGCCTGCGTGCACGCGAACGCGCGCCCGTGCCGCTGCTCGTGGTGGGCAACCTCGTCGCCGGCGGCGCCGGCAAGACGCCGACCGTGATCGCACTGGTTGAGCAGATGCGTCAGCGCGGCTACACGCCCGGCGTGATCTCACGCGGCTACGGACGAAAGGGCGACGCACTGCGCTTGGTCGAGCCCACCGGTGCGGCCGATGACGTCGGCGACGAACCGTTGTTGATCCGCTTGCGCACGCGCGCGCCGGTGGCCGTTGCCGCGCGCCGCATCGACGCGGCGCGCGCGTTGTGCCAGGCGCGGCCCGAGCTGGATCTGCTGATCGCCGACGACGGGCTGCAGCACCACATGCTGGCGCGCGATGCACAGGTGATCGTGTTCGACGAACGTGGCGTCGGCAACGGCCTGCTGCTGCCGGCCGGGCCGTTGCGCGAGCCGATGCCTGCGCGGCTGCCCGAGCGCAGCGTGGTGCTCTAC
>DATKJN010000152.1:0-2959 GCA_035543655.1 Burkholderiaceae bacterium
AACACGTTCGAGCCGCGGCTGCGCATCGCGCCCGGCGAATCGGTGCACTTCGAGACCGTCGACGCGTCGTCGGGCCAGCTGTCGAAGACGTCGACCGCCGCCGATCTGGTCAAGCTCGACCTCGCGCGGGTCAACCCGGTCACCGGCCCGGTGTACGTCGAAGGTGCCAAGCCGGGTGATGCGTTGAAAGTCACCGTGCTGTCGTTCCGCCCATCGGGTTGGGGCTGGACCGGCAATATCCCGGGCTTCGGGCTGCTGACCGAGCAGTTCCCAGACGCGCACCTGCACCACTGGAACTACGACCCCGGCTTGAAGCCGGCGATGTACGGTCCAGGCGGCCGCGTGCCGCTCAAGCCGATGTGCGGCACGATCGGCGTCGCGTTGGCCGAGCCCGGCCTGCACAGCATCATCCCGCCGCGCCACGTGGGCGGCAACATGGACGTGCGCGACATCGCCGAAGGCACCGAGCTCTACCTTCCGATCGAGGTCGCGGGTGCGCTGTTCTCCGTCGGCGACACGCATGCCGCGCAGGGCGACGGCGAGGTCTGTGGCACGGCGATCGAAACATCGATCGATGTCAGCTTGAAGTTCGAGCTGATCAAGGGCGCCAAGCTGCGCATGCCGCGCTACGTCACGCCCGGCCCGGTAAGCCGCCACCTCGACGCCAAGGGCTACGAGGTCACCACCGGGATCGGCCCGGACCTGATGGCGGCGGCCAAGATCGCGGTGTCGGAGATGGTCGAGCTGCTGAGCAAGCGCTACAACTATTCGCCGATCGACGCCTACATGTTGTGCAGCGTGTGCGCCGACCTGCGCATCAGCTCGATCGTCGACGTGCCGAACTGGGTGGTGTCGTTCTACTTCCCGCGCATCGTGCTCGACTAGACGCTTGTGTCGTCGGTGGCGGCCGCGCGCCATTGTGGCGCGGCCACGCTCACTTCGTCCGCCGGCCAGGCGGTGCTGGCCTGCGCGTGACCGACGCCAGCACTTTGCGCAACGCCAGCAACGCTGTCGACGCGTCGGCCGCGCGCCAGATCAGCGGCGTGGTCAGCTGGCCGTGCACCTTGGGCAGCTTGTGGCGCGCCACCGCCGCATGCTGCACCGTATCGAGCACCGACTCCGGCGCCAGCGCGACGCCGGTGCCCGAGGCGACGCAGGCGACGATGGCGTGGTACGAGCTCAATTCGAGCACGCGCACCGACGCCACGCGGTCGTTGCCGAGCCAGTGCTGCAACACGCGCCGATAGGCACAGCCGTTCGGGAACGCGATGACCGAATCGCCTTCGATGTCTCTGGCGCTGCGGATCGGGCGGTGATCGAGCGCCGAGATGATGACCAGACGCTCGCTGAACAGGCGTTGGGCGACCAGGTCCTTGTTGGACGGTACCTCCGCGACGAATGCCGCTTCGACGCGGCGATCGAGCACCGCCGCAGTGAGCGCGTCGTTGGTGCCGGTGATCAGCTCCACCCGCACCTCCGGATAGGCCTTGTGGTACGCCGCGAGCACCTGGGGCAGGCGGCTGGCCGCGGTGCTCTCCAGTGCACCCAGGCGCAGCACGCCGCGCGGCGCGGCGCTCGACACCGCGCCCAGCGCCTCGGCTGACAGGCGCAGCAGCCGGTCGGCGTAGCCGAGCAGGTGCTCGCCACTGGGCGACAGGTGCAGGCGCTGTTTCTCGCGCACGAACAGCTGCGCACCGACCGACTCTTCGAGCTGCCTCACCCGCGTGGAGATGTTCGACGGCACGCGGTGCAGCTTGTGCGCGGCGCGCGCGATGCCGCCCTCTTCGGCCACGGTCTTGAAGATGTGCAGATCGGCGAGGTCCATGCGGGTGGTTGTTCTCGTTTGGAGAACAACTGGTGCTATTTTATTCAGTATCGCAAGCGCATGTGGCCGTCTAGCATCGGCAACGAGTTGTGTGGAGATGACGATGACCCGTTACCCCGATCGGCTGCCACCCCTGGCGCGCGACGCGATGGACGCGGCGCAGCAGGCCGCCGCCGATGAACTGATCGCGGGCCCGCGCAAAGGCGTCAAGGGCCCGTTCATCGCGCTGTTGCGCAGCCCCGAGTTGTTGGCCCGCGCGCAGAAGGTCGGCGAATACCTGCGGTTCAACAGCGCGCTGCCGCAGCGCCTCGCTGAGTTCGCCTCGCTCGTGGTGGCACGCACCTGGACCCAGCAGTTCGAATGGTTCGTGCATGTGCCGCTGGCGCTGAAAGAGGGCACGAGTGCTCAGACGATTGCCGCGCTGCGCGTCGGTCGCCGGCCCACCACGATGTCGGACGACGAGGCGATGGTCTACGACTTCACCACCGAATTGACGGCCCACCACGGCGTCAGTGACGACACCTACCAGCGTTGTGTCGGGCGCCTTGGCGAGCGCGGCGCCGTCGATCTGGTGGGCACCATCGGCTACTTCGTGTGGATGTCGATGACACTCAACGTCGCGCACACACCCGCTGTCGAGACGGCCGACGTGCTGTCGCTGCCGCCGCTGCCGCAGTGAGCGCGCCCGGTGTCTCGGCGCCGCAGGCGCCGCAGCCGGACCAAGCAGTCACTGTCTCGCTGCAGCGTCCTTGGGCGCTGGCGATCGGCGGCATGCTCAGCATGGCGGCGGCCAACGGCGTCGACCGCTTCATCTACACGCCGATCTTGCCGGTGATGGTGCGCTCGCTCGGGCTGACGGCGTCACAGGCCGGCCTGATCGCATCGGCCAACTACCTCGGCTATCTGCTGGGGGCGCTTTTCGCGGCGCGGCCCGGGCTGGGCGGTTCGCGCCGCGGCTGGTTGCTCGCGGCACTGGCTGTCAGCGCGGTCTGCACCGCGAGCATGGGGCTGGGGGAATCGCTGGCGCCGATGCTGGTGTTGCGGCTGGTCAGCGGCTTCTTCGGCGCGGTGGCGGTCGTGATGGCCATCGCGCTGGTGGTCGAGCGCCTCACGGCCGGCGGGCACGGTGGTCTC
>DATKJN010000153.1:0-4647 GCA_035543655.1 Burkholderiaceae bacterium
CCCGCGACTTGGTTTCAGTTAGCAACCGCTACTGATGATGGCTTTAAGTTATGGCTCCCCGACCTGGGCTCGAACCAGGGACCTACGGATTAACAGTCCGGCGCTCTACCAACTGAGCTATCGGGGAAAGGAAGCGCGGAATTATAGCGACCGCGCTTCGGTTGCTCAGTTGCCATCGGCCCGCTCGCGGTTCAGAACGCCGCCTGCACCGAGGCGCGCCAAGTGCGTGGCTGCAGCGGATACAGGTATGCGTGGCTGAACTGGTACGGCGATTCGCGCCACGCGCGTTGGTCGGTCGCGTTGTCCACACCGAGGCGCCAGGTGAGATGGGTGCCTTCCCATCGCTGCACCAGTCGCGCGGCAACATCGAACGTGGTCCAAGACGGGATGCTTGCCGAATTGTCGGGCAGCACGATGCGCGAGGCCTCGTGCTTGACGCCACCGGTGATCGTGAGCTCGGGCAGGGCGGGCACCTGGTAGCCCACCTGCGCGCGCACGCTGCGCTCGGGCACGTTGGTGGGCTTGAGCCCGTCGTCGGCTGGGTCGATCGAGCGCTCGCGCTTGGCCTTGAGTGCGGTCGCGCTGCCTTCGAGCGTCCAGGGGCCGCCGCGCCAGGTGGCGTCGAGTTCCACGCCGCGATGGCGTTGCTGGCCATCGACCACGCGCGTGCACAGGCCGCCGGCCGGACACACGTCATTGAACAGCGGCTTGCGGATGTCGAACGCAATCGCACTCCATGTGAACGGCCCGCCGTCGTGCTTGACGCCAAACTCCAACTGCCGGCTCTTCAGCGCCGGCAGCGGCTGGTTGGGGTTCTCGTACACGCCCACGAGGTTGGGCGTGACCGTGGTTTCGATGCCCTGGCCGGCGCTGGCATAGACCAGCGTGCGCTCGTCGAGTTGCCACGATGCGGCGAGCCATGGCGTGGTGAAGCGCTGCGACACGCCCTCGATGTCGTCGCCGCTGTCGGTGTTCTGAATGCGTGTGTGCCGCAGGCCGAGCCACAGGTGGATGTCTTGCGTCAGCAGCCACTGGTCGCGCAGGTACCACTCGGTGTTGCGTTGGTCGCGTGCGCTGCCGCCCGAGGTGGTGGGGTCGGGTGGCAGCACGGTGTTGCCGTCGATCGTGCCGACGCCGACGAAGTTGAACGCCTGCGGCGGCAGGTCGGCCTGCTGGCGCCACCACAACACGCCGGCACGCCAGCGATGCTCGCTCGCCCACAGTGACGTGCGCCCGCCGAGGCTCAGGTCCACCGCATCGTTGCGGCGCCGTTCGCCGTCGCTGCGGAAGTCGTAGAGATCGAACGTGCCGTCGCTGCAGTAGCGATCGAAGGTGCCCTCCGCCGAGCAGCCGAAAGGAAACGCGATGCGATCGTCGGTGCGCAGGTGCTGTGTCATCGCATGCGCAGTGAAGCTCAGATCGGCGGCGAGCTTCTGCGTCCAGCGCAGCGATGCGGTGCGCCCGCTGAACACCACCGGCTGCGACCACGGCTGGTTGTTGAGGTTCAGCCGCGGGTCGATCGCGTCGGCATCGGGCACCGTGTTGCCGAGCATGCTGAAGCCGGCCTGGCTCGGTTGCGACTGCCGGTTCAGCTCGATCTCGGCGTCGATCCGCGTGTCGGCGCCGAGCCGCCATTCGATCGCGCCGGCCAGGCCTTGGCGCTTGCCGCGCGAGGAGCGCAGCAGCGGATCGAGCTCTTCGTGTTCGGCGTTGATGCGCCAGCCGATCGCGCCGTCGGGCCCGGCACGGTCGCCGATGTCGAGCGCGAGCTGGTAGCTGCCACGCTCCTCGAAGCCGAGCGTCGCCACGCGGCGCGTGCCGTTGGGTCGCTTGACCAGCAGGTTCACCAAACCGCCCGGTGCACTCACGCCGGCCTGCATGCCGCTGGTGCCGCGCAGCACCTCGAGGCTCGACTTGTTGCCCAGCCACAGCGCGGTCTCGGCGTTGATCGGCAAGCCGTCACGGCGGTAGTTCTGTCGCTCGTCGAGGCGATAGCCGCGCACGCTGAAACTGCTCCAGTAGCCCACCGCGTTGTAGGCGTCGCTGAGGCTGGTGCTGATGCGCGTGAGGTCGGCCATGCTGGTGATGCCTGCGTCGCTCAGTTCGGCCGTTCCGAACACCGTGGCACCGAATGGCGCGCGCGACAGCGGCAGGTCGTCGAAGCCGCCGATCGAGGCGCTAGGCGGTGCACGTCCGCTCACGGTCACGGTCTGCAGCGAATCCTGAGCTGCGGCCGGCCAGGCCGCGACAGCGGCCATGGCGAGGACGAAAGAGTGCTTTGCCATCGTCGAACTCCAGTTCGATGTGGCAGGTCGGCAAACTAGAAAGCGGACGAGAAGGCGCCACGCATCTGGAGCATGCTTCCCTGCGCGAGGATTACCTCATTCAGGTTCAAAGGGACTGTCTCAGCCAGGCCAATCGACCCAGCACCCCTAGCGAAGTGCGGCGCGTTTGCACGCGCAACGCAGCGGATTATGCGCGAAGCGCCAGCCGGAGCCAAAACAAAAGGCCCGCACCGCGGGCCTTCAAAACCGTGTTGCGCGCGAAGCGATCAATCGAACACCGGCGACTCCACGCCGAGCACCTTGTGCAGCTTGGGACTGGTGGTGGTGTACTGCAACGGGATGCGCTTGTCCGGGAACACATAGCGTGCGGCGCCGAACGCCGCGAGCGCGCATTCGTGGAAGCCCGAAAGAATGAGCTTCTTCTTGCCGGGATAGATGTTGATGTCGCCGACCGCGAAGATGCCGGGTATGTTGGTCTCGAATTTTTCGGTGTCGACGGGGATCTGCTTGCGCTCGACGGTCAAGCCCCAGTTCGCGATCGGACCGAGCCGCGGACTCAAGCCAAAGAACACCAGCACCGCATCGCACGGCAGCGTGGCCACCGGTTGGCCGGCGTGGCTCACGATCAGCGCCGACAGCAGGCCGTTGCTTTCTTCGAGCCCGGTGACCTCGCCGATCTGGAACTTCATCTTGCCGGCTGCGGCCAGCTCGTGCATGCGCGCCACGCTGGCCGGTGCGGCGCGAAAGCCGTCGCGCCGGTGCACGAGCGTGACGCTGCCGGCCTGATGCGGTCCTTCGGCGGCGAAGTTGAGGGCCCAGTCGAGTGCCGAGTCGCCGCCGCCGGCGATCACGATGCGCTTGCCGGCGAACAACGCCGGATCGCGCACGCGGTAGAACAGCTGAGTGTCCCGGTGCTTGTCCAAGCCTTCGACCTTGAGCGTGCGCGGCTGAAACGACCCCACGCCGCCGGCGACGAAGAGGGTCTTGGCGATCAGGCGCGTGCCGCGGTTGGTCTCGACGTCGAAGCGGCCATCGTCGCGCTTGTTCACCACGCTCACCTCTTCGCCGAGATGAAACGTGGCCTTGAATGGCTCGATCTGCTTGAGCAGGCTTTCGGTGAGCTCGCGCCCGGTGCACACTGGCACGGCCGGGATGTCGTAGATCGGCTTGTCGGGGTACAGCTCGATGCATTGGCCGCCGGCATTCGCCAGCGAGTCGATGATGTGCGACTTGATCTCGAGCAGGCCGAGCTCGAACACCTGGAACAGACCCACGGGGCCGGCGCCGACGATCACGGCATCGGTTTCGACCGCGGCGGCAGCGGCACTCATCGCATCCCCTGGCTTCGTTGCCGCAAGTTCAACGCACCAGCTCCGACAGCTTGTCCTGCCGGTCTTTCCACTCGTCGGCATCCGGCAGCGCTGCCTTGCGTTTGGTGATGCTCGGCCACTTCTTGGCCAGATCGGCATTGAGCTGGATGAAGTGCTGCTGATGCGCAGGCACGTCTTCCTCCGGCATGATCGCGTTGACGGGGCACTCCGGAATGCACACCGCACAGTCGATGCATTCGTCGGGATCGATGGTCAGGAAGTTCGGGCCCTCGCGGAAGCAATCCACGGGACAGACGTCCACACAATCGGTGTACTTGCAGCGGATGCACGATTCGACGACGACGTGGGTCATGGTGTGTCAGGGTTCAGTGGAGTAGGGCTGTCCCAGTGCCCGCCGCAGGGTCCGCCGTGGGCGCGCCACGGCAGCCACCGGGCGCTGCGCACGTGGGATTTTACGGCTCGCGTGCAGGCACCTGGATCGAAGTCTGCTCGGCGGGTGCGGGTGGCCCGGCGACCCGGCTCGCACCGACGCCGACGGTGACCACCGCCGGGCGCGCGCTGTGCAGCACGCTGGCCGCTGGCAGCGTGGCCACGGTGTGGTCGCTGGCGATCTGGTCCGGCCACAAAGCACGCGACACCACCATCACCGCCGTGTCCGCCGGCCAGCCGGCGGTCAGCAGGCGGCGCGACAACTCGGCCAGGCGTTGGCCGGCCATGTAGAACACCTCGGTGTCGGCGCACCGGCCTGCCTGCACGGTGCGCGCCTGCGTCACCGCCGTGGTCAGGCTCACGCTGCGGCCGCTGCCGCGGCGCGTGAGCGGGCGCTGCGTGGCCGCGGCCGCGGCCAGCGCCGCGGTGACGCCCGGCACCACCTCGGTCGGGATGCCGGCCTCCTGCAGCGCCTGCAGCTCTTCTTCGAGGCGGCCGAACACGCTGGGGTCGCCGCCTTTCAGGCGCACCACACGCGCACCGCGCAACGCGTGCTTGACCATCAGCGCGTTGATCTCCACTTGCACGGTGGAGTCGCGATA
>DATKJN010000154.1:0-2069 GCA_035543655.1 Burkholderiaceae bacterium
GGGGCGTGTGGTGAGGGCCGCGGCCGCCGCGCACACCGACAGCCGCGTCGATGACGCGTGGAAGGTGCTGCACACCGTGCTCGACCCCGAAGTGCCTGCACTCTCGGTCTGCGACCTGGGCATCGTGCGCGATGTGGTCGCCGCGAAGGATGGGCTCGAAATCGTGCTGACGCCCACCTACTCGGGCTGCCCTGCCACCGAGGTGATCGAACAAAGCGTGATCGACGCCGTCAACGACGCCGGCCTCGGCCCCGCGCGTGTCACCGTGCAGCGTGCCCCGGCGTGGACCACCGACTGGATCAGCGACGACGGTCGGCGCAAATTGAGCGAATACGGCATCGCGCCGCCGAGCGGCCACGCCGCGGTGAGCCAGGAGAGACCGATCCGGTTGATCCCACGCCAAGCCATCGCGTGTCCGCGCTGCGGCAGCAAGAACACCGAGCGCCTGTCGGCCTTCGGATCCACCGCGTGCAAGGCGCTCTACCGCTGCGTGGCGTGCCGCGAGCCGTTCGAGCACTTCAAGCCCATCTGAGCGCTGTTGCCATGTCCACCACGCCGCTCTTTCACCCGTTGCGCGTGCGTCGCATCGAACCCGACACCTCGGAGGCCGTGATCGTCACGTTCGAGGTGCCCACCGACCTGCGCGACGTGTTCGGCTTCACGCAGGGCCAGTACCTCACGCTGCGGCGCGAAGTCGAAGGGCAGGACCTGCGGCGTTCGTACTCCATCTGCGCCGGCGTCGACGACGGCGAGCTGCGCGTGGGCGTGCGCAAGGTGAACGGCGGCGTGTTTTCCAACTGGATCAACGAGCACCTGAAGCACGGCGACACCATCCACGTGATGGCGCCGCAGGGTCGCTTCTTCGTGCCGATCGACGCCGCGCAGGCGCGCCACTACGTGGGCATCGCCGGCGGCAGCGGCATCACGCCGATCCTGTCGATCATGAAGACCGTGCTCGGCCGCGAGCCGAAGAGCCGCTTCACGCTGATCTACGGCAACCGTGCGCTCAAGAGCACGATGTTCAAGGAAGAGATCGAGGACCTGAAGAACAAGTACCTCGCAAGGCTGGTACTGCACCACGTGTTCTCCGACGAGCACACCGATGCGCCGATCAACAGCGGCGTGATGAACCGCGACAAGATCGGTGAGTTCCTGCGCGCACTGGTTGCGGCCAAGAGCATCAGCCACGCATTCGTCTGCGGGCCGTACCAGATGAACGACGAGGCCGAGGCGGCCTTGCTGGCCGCCGGCGTGCCCGAGGACCGCATCCACATCGAGCGTTTCGGCATCGCGCCGCAGGCCGCGCAGGCGGTGGGTGCGGTGATCCACCAGGCCCAGCCCGGTGATGCCGAACTCGCCAAGGTCACGATCATCCGCGACGGCCTGCGCCGCGAGATCGAGTTTCGCAAAGACCAGCCAAGCATCCTCGACTGCGCGTCGGCAGCGGGCCTGGAGGTGCCGTTCTCGTGCACGTCGGGCGTCTGCGGCACCTGCCGCGCCAAGTTGATCGAAGGCCAGGTGCGCATGGAGCGCAACTTCGCGCTCGACAAGAAAGAAGTCGAAGCCGGCTTCGTGCTCACCTGCCAGGCGCATCCCACCACCGAGCGCGTGGTGCTGTCGTTCGACGAGAGATAAGCCCGCATGCCCCGCGGCCGCGCCAAAAACTACGACGATCAGCGCGAGCTGATCCTCGCGCGGGCCGCGACGCTGTTTGCCCACCGCGGTTATCCGGGCACGTCGATGAACGAAGTGGCGCATGCCTGCGGCCTGTCCAAGGCCACGCTGTACCACTACTACAAGGACAAGTACGCGCTGCTGGTGGCGATCGCCGAGGGTCACGTGCAGCGGCTGCATGCGCTGGTGGCCGAGGTCGCTGCCGAACGGCTCGCCCCTGAGGCGCATTTGCGCGAACTGGTCGCACGCATCGTCGAGGCGTACGCCGGCGCGCAGCATGCGCACCGCGTGCTCACCGAAGACGTGCGCTTTCTCGACGAGGCCGACCGCGAGCGCATCCTGGGCAAGGAGCGCGAGGTGGTGGCCGGCTTCGCGCGCGCGGTGGCGGCACTGCG
>DATKJN010000155.1:0-16730 GCA_035543655.1 Burkholderiaceae bacterium
AGACATCGAGGTCCACCGAATCGGCCATCTGCTCCATCAGGTCGCGTCGCGCCTGCGCCTCGCCCTTGCCCATCAGTCGTGTCAGCGACTGCGCCGTGGCGTCGGGGCCGAGGTCGGTGAACGCCACTTGCAGCAGCCGACGCGTGTCGGGGTTCAGCGTGGTCTCCCACAGCTGCTCGGCGCTCATCTCGCCCAGGCCCTTGAAGCGGCTGATGGTCCAGCTGTTGTCGCGCGCGCCTTCCTTGCGCAGCTTGTCGAGGGTGGCGGTGAGCTCGCCGTCGTCCAGGGCATAGATCTTGGCCGCCGGCTTCTTGCCGCGCGCCGGCGCGTCCACGCGAAACAGCGGCGGCTTGGCCACGTGCACATGGCCGCGTTCGATCAGCTTGGGAAAGTGGCGGAAGAACAGCGTCAGCAGCAGCACCTGGATGTGCGAGCCGTCGACGTCGGCGTCGGAAAGGATGCAGACCTTGCCGTAACGCAGCCCGCTGAAATCGGGCTCGTCGTTCGCACCGTGCGGGTCGACGCCGATCGCCACCGCAATGTCGTGGATTTCGGTGTTGGCGAACAGCCGGTCGCGCTCGACCTCCCAGGCGTTGAGCACCTTGCCGCGCAACGGCAGGATGGCTTGCGTCTCCTTGTCGCGCCCGGCCTTGGCGGAGCCGCCCGCGGAATCGCCTTCGACCAGGAACAGCTCGTTCAAGGCGAGATCGCGGCTCTCGCAATCCGTGAGCTTGCCCGGCAGCACTGCCACGCCGGAGCCCTTGCGCTTTTCCACCTTCTGGCTGGCGCGCTGGCGCGTCTGCGCCTGGCGGATCACCAGGTCGGCGAGCTTCTTGCCGTGCTCCACATGCTGGTTGAGCCACAGCTCGAGCGCCGGCTTCGTGTATTGCGCCACCAGGCGCAGTGCGTCGCGGCTGTTCAGGCGCTCCTTGATCTGACCCTGGAACTGCGGGTCGAGCACCTTGGCGCTCAACACGAAGCTGGCACGCGCGAACACGTCCTCGGGCATCAGCTTCACGCCCTTGGGTTGCAACGCGTGCAACTCGATGAAGCCGCGCACCGCGTTGAACAGCCCTTCGCGCAGGCCCGCTTCATGCGTGCCGCCGGCCACCGTGGGGATCAGATTGACGTAGCTCTCGCGCAGCGGCTGGCCTTCTTCGGTAAAGGCCACGCACCACGCCGCACCCTCGCCCTCGGCGATGTTCTCAGTCTCGGCCTCGGAGGCGAACTGCTCGCCCTCAAACAGCGGAATCAGCGGTTCGGCGGGCAGCGCCTGCGACAGGTAGTCGCGCAGGCCGCCCTTGAACAGCCAGGTTTGCGTGTCCTTCGACTTTTCGTAGGTCAACGTCACCGTCACGCCGGGCATCAGCACCGCCTTGCTGCGCAGCAGGTGCATCAGGTCCTGGCGCGGCAACTCGGCGGTCTCGAAGTACTTGGCATCGGGCCAGACGCGGATCGACGTGCCGTGCGCGCGGTCGCCCGCCTTGGTCTTGCGCACCTGCAGTTTGTCGACCACGTCGCCGCCGGAGAACGCCATCGTGGCGACCTGGCCGTCGCGGTACACGGTGACCTCCAGCCGCTTGGCCAGCGCGTTGGTCACGCTGACGCCCACGCCGTGCAGGCCGCCCGAGAAGCTGTAGGCGCCGCCGGATCCCTTGTCGAACTTGCCGCCGGCGTGCAGGCGCGCGAACACGATTTCGAGCACCGGCACCTTTTCTTCCGGGTGCATGCCGATCGGAATGCCGCGACCGTCGTCGTGCACCGTCACCGAACCGTCGGTGTGCACGGTCACGGCGATGCGGTGGCCGTGACCGGCGAGCGCCTCGTCGGCCGCGTTGTCGATCACCTCCTGGATCACGTGCAGCGGGTTGTCGGTGCGCGTGTACATGCCCGGTCGCTGCTTGACCGGTTCGAGCCCTTTGAGCACGCGGATCGATTCTTCCGCGTAGGTGCTTTGCTTGGTGGCCATGGCGCGGGATTGTAGGTAGCCGCACCGGCACGGCGGGAGGACAGGCCGCGGCGTGTGCCACGGCGCACACGTGAGCGAACGTGTCAGCGGTAGCGGTCGATCGTCAGGCCGTCGAGTTCGACCTCGGGTTTTTTGCCCGATACCAGGTCGGCGATCACGCGGCCGGTGCCGGCGGCCATGGTCCAACCCAGGGTGCCGTGACCGGTGGCCAGCAACAGGTTGCTGTAGCGCGTGGGGCCGATGATCGGCGTGCCGTCGGGTGTCATCGGGCGCAGGCCACACCAGAACTCGGCCTTGGCGACATCGCCGCCGCCGGGGAACAGGTCGGTCACCACGTGGACCAGCGTCTCGCGTCGAGGCTCGCGCAACGCCATGCTGTAGCCGGCCAGTTCGGCGGTGCCGCCGACGCGGATGCGGTTGCCCAGCCGCGTGACCGCGACCTTGTGCGTCTCGTCCATGATCGTCGACTCCGGTGCGCGCGTGAGGTCGGCGATCGGCAGCGTGATCGAGTAGCCCTTGACCGGGTACACCGGAATTCGCAGACCCAGTGGCTCGAGCAACAGCGGCGAATAGCTGCCGAGCGCCAGCAGCACGGTGTCGGCACTGAGCGTGCCGCGGGTGGTGTTGACGCCGACGATGCGGTCGCCGAGTCGATCGAGTCCGTGGATCGTGGTGTCGTAACGAAAGCGGACCCCCTGCTCCGCGGCCATCGCGGCAAGGCGCTGCGTGAACTGGTGGCAGTCGCCGGTCTCGTCGCCTGGCAGTCGCAACGCGCCGACGAATTTCTGCTGCGTCGATGCGAGGCCCGGCTCCACCGCGACGAAGCCCGCGCGGTCGAGCACCTCGTACGGCACGCCGTACTGCTTCAACACCTCGATGTCCTTGGCCGTGCCGTCGAGCTGCTTTTGCGTGCGAAACAGCTGCAGCGTGCCCTGCGCACGCTCGTCGTAGCGGATGCCGGTTTCGGCGCGCAACGCCTTCATGCAATCGCGGCTGTACTCGGCGATCGGCACCATGCGGCTCTTGTTGATCGCATAGGCCTTGGCGGTGCAGTTGGCCAGCATCATCGCGCCCCAGCGCCACATCGCGGGGTCGAGCAGCGGCCAGATCACCAGCGGACTGTGCTGCATCAGCATCCACTTGATCGCCTTCACCGGCACGCCGGGGCCCGCCCACGGCGCGGCGTACCCCGGTGAGACCTCGCCGGCGTTGGCGTAGCTGGTCTCGAGCGCGGCCGCACTCTGGCGCTCGACCACCTCCACCTCGTGGCCGGCACGCCGCAGGTAGTACGCGGCCGACACGCCGATCACGCCCGCACCGAGCACCACCACCCGCATGCTTCCCTCCTGGTCGTTGATTGTTGGGACCAACTGTACCGATGCCAGTGTGCCGCCTCGGGCCATGGCGATTGGGCTAGATTGCGCCATGCAAGGTGCCACCGCTGTCAAGCCGCTGTCGCTCGGCCAGGTGCTGCTGTGTGGCGCGATGATCGTCACGCTGTCGATGGGCGTGCGCCATGGCTTCGGGCTGTGGCTGCAGCCGATCACGACCGAGCGCGGTTGGTCGCGCGAGACCTTCGCCTTCGCGCTGGCGGTGCAGAACCTGGCGTGGGGCCTCGCCGGCCCGATCGCCGGCGGCATCGCCGACCGCTTCGGCTCGTTTCGCGTGCTGGTCGCCGGCGCGTTGTTGTATGCGGCAGGGCTGGTGACGATGGCGCTGGCCAGCACCGGCACGGCGTTCACCGCCTCGGCGGGCCTGCTGGTGGGCATCGCACAGTCGGGCGTCACCTATGCCATCGTCTACGGCGTGATCGGGCGCAATGTGGCGCCGGAGCGCCGCACCTGGGCCATGGGCGTGACGGCGGCGGCGGGCTCGTTCGGCCAGTTCCTGATGGTGCCGGTGGAAAGCACGCTGATCAGCAGCTTCGGCTGGCAGAACGCGCTGTACATCCTCGGCCTGATGGTGTTGATCATCGTGCCGCTGGCGCTGGGCCTGCGCGAGCCCCAGCGCGGCGCCGCCACGGGCGCGTATTCGCAAAGCATCGGCGCGGCGCTGCGCGAGGCGTTTGGCTACCCGAGCTTCCGGCTGTTGATGGCGGGATACTTCGTCTGCGGCTTCCAGGTGGTGTTCATCGGCGTGCACATGCCTAGCTACCTCAGGGACCGCGGCATGGACCCGCAGGTGGCGACGATGGCGCTGGCGCTGATCGGCCTGTTCAACGTGTTCGGCACCTACGCGGCCGGCGAAATCGGCCAGCGCTGGCCGAAGCGGTACCTGCTGTCGGCGATCTACGGCCTTCGTTCGTTGGCCATCGTGATCTTCCTGCTGTTGCCGCTGACGCCGATGAGCGTGTATGTGTTCTCCGCCGTGATCGGCGTGCTGTGGCTGTCGACCGTGCCGCCCACCAATGCCGTGGTGGCGCAGATCTTCGGCGTGCAGTACCTGTCGATGCTGGGCGGCTTCGTGTTCCTCAGCCACCAGGTCGGCTCGTTCATGGGCGTGTGGCTGGGCGGCAAGCTGTTCGACGCCACCGGCAGCTACGACCTCGTGTGGTGGATCGCGGTGGCGCTGGGCATCTTTGCCGCGCTCGTCAACCTGCCGGTGCGCGAGAGTCCGATCGTGCGCACCGCGCCGGCTGCGGCCTGAGGGAAGCGGACATGGCCTGGCTCACGGGGCGCCGCGCACACATCGTGTGGGGCGTGGTCGCCGCAGTCGCGCTGGCCGGCGTGTTCATGGCCTACCTGAACCCGCACCTGATGGTCGACCTCGCCAACCGAATTTGGGCTTGCTTCTAGGCCGCGCATCCTGGTCATGGCCCCGCACGCATCCGTCACCCCGTCTCCCTGGATCGTGCGCTGGGCCGAGGCGATCCCGCCGTCCGGCAGCGTGCTCGATCTCGCCTGCGGGTCGGGCCGACATGTGCAATACCTGGCCGCGCGTGGCCTGCGCGTGACCGCAGTCGATCGCGATCGCGAGGCGCTCGACCGCTGCGAAGGTGCCGCCGAGCGGATCCAGGCCGATCTGGAAGGTGCGCCGTGGCCGCTGAACGGCCGTCGTTTCGACGCCGTGGTCGTCACCAACTACCTGTGGCGCTCGCTGATGCCGCAGGTGGCGAACAGCGTGGCGCCCGGCGGCCTGCTGCTTTATGAGACCTTCGCGCGCGGCAACGAGCGCTTCGGCAAGCCGTCGAACCCCGAGTTCCTGCTGCGCGCCGGCGAATTGCTCACGCTGGTGCCCGACCTGCACGTGCTCGCGTTCGAAGACGGCATGGCCGACGCGCCGATGCGCCGCATCCAGCGCCTGGCGGCTTGGCGTGCGCCCGCCGCCGACGCCATGCCGCCTCGCCTGGGCGCCCCGGAACAAGCCCTAAAATCCACCCACTTGCAGGACAAGCCATGAAACCCATCGTCGGCAGCATCGTTGCTCTCGTCACACCCATGCTCGACAACGGCGACGTCGACTATCCCGGCCTGCGCCGCTTGATCGACTGGCATGTTGCCGAGGGCACCGACTGCATCGTGATGGTCGGTACGACTGGTGAATCGCCCACCGTCACGGTCGAAGAGCATTGCGAAATCATCCGCGTGGCGGTCGAGCACGCGGCCGGCCGCGTGCCGATCATGGCTGGCGCGGGCGGCAACTCCACGCACGAAGCCATCGAGTTGTCGCGCTACGCCAAGAAGGTAGGCGCCGATTGCACGCTGCAGGTCGTGCCCTACTACAACAAGCCGTCGCAGGAGGGGCTGTACCAGCACTTCCGCGCCATCGCCGAAGCGGTGGACATTCCGGTCGTGCTGTACAACGTGCCGGGCCGCACGGTGGCCGATCTGCAGCACGACACGGTGCTGAAGCTGGCACAGATCGACAACGTGATCGGCATCAAGGAAGCCACCGGCAACATCGAACGCGCACAGTGGCTGATCAAGCAGGCGCCGAAGGATTTCTCGATCTACTCGGGCGACGATGGCACGGCGGTCGCACTGATGCTGCTCGGCGGCCATGGCAACGTCAGCGTCACGGCCAACGTCGCGCCGCGGCTGATGCACGAGATGTGCCGCGCGGCGGTCGACGGGCAGGCACGGCGCGCTGCCGAGATCCAGCTGCGACTGTTGCCGGTGCACAAGCAGTTGTTCTGCGAGCCGAGCCCGGCGCCCACCAAGTGGGCCATGGCCCGCATGGGCTTGTGCGGCGCTGCGTTGCGTTTGCCGATGGTGGCGCTCAGCGCCACGGGTCAAACGCTGGTCGAGCAGGCCTTGCGCGATGCCGGCCTGCTGAAGTGAGCAGCGTGATCAACACCGCCGGCGTCGGCGGTTGACGGAGAGTCTCTGGTGGTGAATCACGGTTCGATGGCCGCTCGTTGCCTGTTGGCAGCGTGCGCAGTGTTGGCAGTCGGCTGCTCGTCGATCGACTCGTTCATGAGCGGCGACAAGATCGACTACAAGAGCCAGGCCGGCAAGACGGCGGCGCTCGACATTCCGCCGGACCTGACGCAGCTCGCGCGCGACTCGCGCTACCAGCCGCAATCGGGCGTGGTCAGCGCCAGCGGCCTGGCCAACACCACCGCGGCGGCAGCAACGGCTGCGCCGTCGGCGATCGCCATCAATGCACTCGGCGAGATGCGCATCGAGCGCGAAGGCAACCAGCGCTGGCTCATCACCACGTTCACGCCAGACCAGCTGTGGCCACAGCTGCGGTCGTTCTGGACCGAACGTGGGTTCAACCTCTCGATCGACGATCCGCAAAACGGCGTGATGGAGACCGATTGGGCCGAGAACCGCTCGAAGATCCCGCAAGACGGCATCCGGCGCATGTTCGGCACGCTGTTCGATCGTTTCTACGATGTTGGCGAGCGCGACCGCTTTCGCACGCGGGTCGAGCGTGTTGCCGGCGGCAGCGAGGTGTCGATCAGCCACCGGGGCGCCGAGGAGTTCTATCAGGGACAGCAGAAGGAAAACACGGCCTGGCGGGCGCGCCCCAACGATCCGCAACTCGAGTCCGAGATGCTGGTGCGCCTGATGACGAAGCTGGGCGCCAAGGAAGAAGTCGCGCGCACCCAGGTGGCCAGCGCGCCGAGTGCACCGGCGCGCGCACGGGTGCTACCCGACCAGGGTGGCGCGGCGCTCGAGTTCGACGAGAGCTTCGATCGCGCCTGGCGCCGGGTGGGCTTGGCGCTCGATCGCACCGGGTTCACGGTGGAAGATCGCGACCGCACCGGCGGGCTGTACTTCGTGCGCTATGTCGATCCCAAGTTCGCGAGCCGCGAAGAGCCCGGCTTCTTCTCCAAGATGCTCGGACTCGACAAGAACGAGGCCAATCTGCAGCGCTATCGGGTCGCGCTGAAGCGCGCCGGCGAGAAGACGCAGGTGGTCGTGCAGAACTCGCAGGGCGCGCCCGAGAACAGCGAGACCGGCCAGCGCATCGTCACGCTGCTGGTCGACGAGCTGAAGTAACGCCGGCTCAGTCTCCGGCTGCGACTGCGCGAGTCGGCAAAAAACAAGCCGCCCGAGGGCGGCTTGTTTGTCGACAGCTCAACGTTTTACTTCTTCATCGCAGCAGAGGCGGCCGCTTCGGCGGCCTTGGCGGCGGCATCGTTCGCGGCCGTGGCGGCAGCGCCAGCGCCAGCAGCCGCCGAAGCCGCGGCGTCAGCCGCTGCGGTCGGTGCGGGTGCTGGAGTCGCAGGAGCCGGTGTGGTCGCAGGCGCGGGCGCTGCTGCCGGCGGTGCGGCGGGCGCGTCGGTCTTGCCACAAGCGGCCAGCGCGACGGCAGCAAACAGGGATGCCAACAGGAGCGACTTTTTCATGCGTGTCCTCGATCGAAGGGATTGGAAACCGTTTTGGTTGGATGGATCGCACCGGCAACCCACAGGTTGCGAAGCCCAGGACCAGAAAGCCCGGCACCGGTGTCCAGCCTGCGATTATATCGGGGCAGACCCTAGCTTCTTAGAGTCCCAATACAGTCACCGGCCACGCGGCTTCGCAGCGTTGCATCAGGGCGTCAAGCCGTTCGCGTTGCACCACCAGGGAGCGCCGTTCACTCGACTGGCGCGCTTGCCAACGCTCGCGGTCGAGCAGTTCGAGGTACGCGGCATCGAACAGCAACACGCTGGGCATGTCGCCGGCATCGATTTCGGTGGGGCTCCAGCATTCGATCGCATGCGCAAACGGCTTGCGCCACGAGGCAAAACGCGACTGGTCTCGCTGGATCACATCGAAGCGGCTTCCGACCAGGCGCAGCCGCCGACCCGGCAATCGGATCCAGCGCGTCAACGCGTCGACGACGACCACGTCGTCGAGCGGCCATGGTGCAAAGTCGGTGTCGATCAGCGTGGCCTCGCGAGTGCCACTGCTGTCGATCTGCGACAGCATGCTGCGCGCCGTGTCAACGAATTCGCTGTGCGACTGGATGCTTCGGCGTTGTTCGGATTCAGCGTTCATGGATCCACCCTGAGGCCAGCCACTGCTGCACGATGCCGCGTGCGTCCCGGCTCAAGCGGCGCAATTCGTTGGCGGCAAGCCGCCGTGCATCGGCCAGGTGGCGCAGGCATTGTGCATCGCGCCCCGACGCGATGAACGACTCGCCATTGATGTAGACATGGTGCGTGTCGTACAGCATGCGCGTGCGCCGATCGAGCGCCAGCGGCCGCGAGCCCCATGCCGCGGCTTCGCGTCCCGGCTCGAACCACACCTGCGGCTTGGGCTCGCTGAGCCACTCGCCCAGCGTGCGTTCCAGCGCGCGTGGGCTGCGCAGCGCGCTGCGCCACGCGGCGCGCGCGAAGACCTGCAACGCCGGCGGCACGCGCGCGGGTGCCGTGGTGCCGCTGCCGCGAGGGTCGGCGTAGCGGGCGGCGCTGTCATCGTCCTCCTGCGCTTCGGCCACACCGTGGAGCAAAGCACGCGACAGTTCATCGAGGCTGGGCGCGCGAAAACCGATCGATGCCGTCATGCATGCACCACCGACCGCCACGCCCTCGTGTCCCCACGACGGCGGCAGGTACAACATGTCGCCCGGCTCGAGCACCCAGTCGTCAGTCGGCGCAAAACGCCGCAGCAGCTTCAGCGGCGCGCCTTCGACGAAGCGGGGATCCTTCACCGGGCCGACGCGCCAGCGCCGCCGCCCCTGCAACTGCAGCAGGAACACGTCGTACGCATCGACGTGCGCGCCGACGCCGCCGCCATCGCTGGCGTAGGACACCATCAGGTCGTCGAGCCGCGCAGCCGGCACGAAGCGAAACGCGCCCAGCATCTCGTGCGCCGCGTCCGTGTGCAGATCGACCCCTTGCACGAGCAAGGTCCAAGCGGGCTGCTTCACCGGCGGGAGCGTGCGGCGCGGCAGCGGCCCGTGGCGCACGGTCCAGGTATCGCCGCTGCGGCTCACCAGCCTCGATTCGGCACCCTCTTGCGCCGCCAGCGCGAACAACTCGGTGCGCGACACCGGTGGCCGCACGCCGGGCCAAGCCTGGCGCACCAGCAGCGGCGCGCGCTGCCAATGGTGGCGCATGAAGTGCGCCACCGAGCGGCCGCCGAGCAAGGGCGTCGATGCAGTCAAGTCCATGGCGGCATTGTCACCGTGCCGCCAAGCCGCCGTGGCGTGGGGGACGCTGTGCGATCATCGGCTGATGCAGATCGCCGCGCCCTGTGTGGTCACGTTGACATGGGTCCTGCAGGATGCGCAGGGCCAGCCGCTCGACGAATTGAATGAGCCGATCGAGTTCTTGTTCGGCGGCGACGACTTGCTGGCCAAGGTGGAAGAAGCGCTCGAAGGTCAGGAGGCTGGATTCGAGGCCACGCTGCACCTGGAGCCCGAGCACGCATTCGGTGACTACGACGCCGACAAGGTCTGCTTCGAAGATCGCGCGCTGTTCCCTGCCGATCTCGGCGAAGGCATGCAGTTCGAAGGTCTGCCGCCGGGTGCGCGCACGCCCGACATGCCGGCCGACGCGATCTACACCGTGACCGAGATCTATTCATCCCATGTGGTGCTCGACGGCAACCATCCGTTGGCCGGCATGGCCTTGCGGCTGCAGCTGCGCGTGCACGACGTGCGCGAGGCCAGCAGCGAAGAGATCGAGCAGCGCAGCGTCGGCAGCGGCGAGTTGCTGTCGGTGCTCGACACCGCGTCGGCGTCGCAGCGCCTGCACTGAACCCGCGGCTTCAGCGCGCCCCGGTCGACCCGAAGCCACCCTCGCCCCGTGACGAGGCTTGGAACGAATCGACCACGCGGAACTGCGCCTGCACCACCGGCACGATGACCATCTGCGCGATGCGCTCCATCGGCTGTACGGCATACGCCGCCGCACCGCGGTTCCAGCAGCTCACCATCAGCGGGCCTTGGTAGTCGCTGTCGATCAGCCCGACGAGATTGCCGAGCACGATGCCGTGCTTGTGCCCGAGGCCCGAGCGCGGCAGCAGCATCGCGGCCAGGCCGGGGTCGCCGATGTGGATCGACAGGCCGGTGGGAATCAATGCCGCCTGGCCGGGCTCCAGCGTGATCGGTGTGTCGATGCAGGCGCGCAGGTCGAGCCCGGCGCTGCCCGCGGTGGCGTAGGCCGGCAGGTGCTCGGCCATGCGCGGGTCGAGCAGCTTCACGTCGATCGGGGTCATGTCAAGGATTCCAGCCGTGTGGACACTTCGCGCACCAGTTCGCGCGCCAGGCTCAGCTTGTCGGCGCTCGGCAACTGGCGTTCGCCACGCGCATCGACCAGCAGCAGCGCGTTCTCGTCGCGACCGAACGTCGACGGGCCGATGTTGCCGACCATCAGCGGCACGTTCTTGCGCGCCAGCTTGTCGCGTGCGTTCTTCGCCAGATCGTCGGTCTCGGCGGCAAAGCCCACGCAGTACGGCTTCTTGGGCAGCCGGGCCACCGCGGCGAGGATGTCGGGGTTCTCGGCCAGCGCGAGTGCCGGTGCCGTGGCGCTGCCGTCTTTCTTGATCTTGCGCTGCGCGTAGCTGGCGGGGCGCCAGTCGGCCACCGCGGCGGTGGCCACGAACACATGCTGCAATGGCGCCAGCGGCAGCACCGCATCGTGCATCTGCTGCGCGCTGGAGACATCGATGCGGCGCACGTGGCGCGGCGTCGGCAGGTGCACCGGCCCGGCCACCAGCGTGACCTCGGCACCGGCTTCCTGTGCTGCACGTGCGATGGCGAAGCCCATCTTGCCGCTGGACAGATTGGTGATGCCGCGCACCGGGTCGATGGCCTCGAACGTCGGACCCGCGGTGACCAGCACGCGCCGGCCGGCCAGCAGCTTGGGTTGCAGCGCTGCGATCACCTCGTCGCACAACTCGTCGGCCTCGAGCATGCGCCCATCGCCGGTCTCGCCGCACGCCTGGTCGCCGCTGCCCGGCCCGAGCACGCATGCGCCATCTGCGCGCACGCGCGCGACGTTGCGCTGCGTGGCCGGATGGGCCCACATCTCGCGGTTCATCGCCGGCGCCAGCAACAGCGGCACGCGCTCGATCGGGCGCGCCAGGCACAGCAGGCTCAGCAGGTCATCCGCCAGGCCGTTGGCCACCTTGGCGATGAAGTCGGCCGACGCCGGCGCCACCACCAGCACGTCGGCCTCGCGCGTCAGGTTGATGTGCGCCATGTTGTTGGCTTCGCGCGCATCCCATTGGCTGGTATAGACGGTGCGGTTGCTCAGCGCCTGCATCGTCACGGGCGTGATGAACGCCTCAGCCGCCTCGGTCATCACCACCTGCACGCTGGCACCGGCCTTGATCAGCGCGCGCGTCAACTCGGCTGCCTTGTAGCAAGCGATGCCGCCGCTCAGGCCGAGCACGACGTGGCGCTTGTCGAGTTGCAGCGAGGGCATGCCGCGCAATGTATCAGCGCCGTTTGACAGCCGCGTGGCGCCTCAGCGCGCCGATGCGCCGTGGCACTTCTTGAACTTGAGCCCGCTGCCGCAGTGGCACGGATCGTTGCGCCCCGGTTGGGCCTCGACGCGGCGGGTCGAGGGCTTGGGTGCATGGTCGACCCAATACAGGCGCAGCGACTGCGCCGCAAGACACGCTTCGTCGATTTGCGCATCGCGCGCTTCGGCATCAGCGACACCGCCGGGCTGTTGCAGCCCGACGATGCGCTGCAGCGCCTCGTGGTAGCGCGCGCTGTCTTGGGCCTCGGCCGCGGGTGCGATCCAATCGGACGCAAAGTCCTTGGTGGCGCCGACGAAGCCGCGTGACCATGCGACGCCGGGGCGCAGCTCGTCGGCCGCTTGTTGTGCCGTGCCGTGCCCCTGCGCGACGAAGGCTTCGCGATCGGCGTCTTCGTAGTCGACCAGCCACGGAGCGAGGTATAGCGTCTGCGGATCGTCGACCAGCACCTCGGCGTCGAGGTGCTGCGCCAGCTCGCGCCATCGCGACGTCAGCGCGCGCTGTGCCTGGCGCGCATCGCTCGGGTCGGCGAACACGCGCGCAAAGCTGTCGCCCAGCATGGCGGGCAGCCACTCTTCCAGCGGCACCGAGCGTGGGCCGGCCAACACGCCGGTCAGGTAGCCATCGACCCATTCGGGCGAGACGCGGCCGTCGAATCCGCCGAGGCGCCAACACACCTGCTCGAAGTCGCTTGCCACCGCCTCCTGTTCGGCGACTGGGGATGCCATCAAGACTGCGTCACTTTCTGTTGGGTAGGTCCGTGTGGGATGCAATTATCCAGCCAGTCGGAAGCCCAGCGTTCAGGTACGACCGGCGGCGCCGGCCAGCAGGTCGCGCAACCACTGTCGCGCCTCGTCGCCGTGCCAGTCGACCGCCCCGACCACCTGGTGGCGCGGCCGGCCGCTGCGGTCGATCATCACGGTGGTGGGAAACACGCGCGAGGTCCATGCGCGCGCGGCTGCGCCGTCGCTGTCGAGCAGCACCGGCATCGACAACGGCACGCGCTCGAGGAAGCGCTTGATGCTGCCGGCGGACTCGCGGTAGTTGACCATCAGCACCAGCAGGCCCTCGCCCTCGTGGCGTTGCGCCAATGCTTGCAGCGACGGCATTTCCTCGCGGCATGGGTCGCACCACGTGGCCCAGAAATTCAGCAGCACGGCGCGGCCCTGCAACGTCGACAGTTCCCACGTCTTGCCGTCGAGGTCTTTCAGCGCCAACGGCGGCACGGGCTGCGTCCACGGCCGCACCTGGTGTGCGCGCGCGCCTGCGGCCACGGCCAACGCTGCGAGCATCACGCAGCGACGATGAATCGACGGCAGAACCGGCATGCACGCACCGAACGAAGACGGCGCAATGTACGCGATCGTTCATGGGCCTGCTGCGGTCGGGGTGCTGCGTTGCGATCGGCCGCGTTTCGTGCCAGCGCGTCCGCGCGCGGTGCATCACGCGTCGATGCGTGGCGGATTGGGGTGCAGGCGTGCCATCGCCAGCACGTCCATGTAGCGGCCGTCGCGCAGCGCGTAGGCGCGGTGGGTGCCCTCGACTTCGAAGCCGAACTTGCGGTACAGCGCGATTGCCGCTTCGTTGTCGGTGTACACGGTGAGCTCGATGCGCAACACGCCGAGCCAGCGGTCGGCGGCGTCGAGCAACGCAGTCATCAGCTGCGTGCCCACGCCGCGGCGCTGCCACTCCTGGGCCACGGTGATGCCCAGGCCCATGGCGTGGCGGCGCCGCAGCGCGGTGCCCACCGGATTGAGCCCGGCGTTGCCCACCAAGCCGCCGTCAGCCTCGGCCACCAGCAGCAGATCGGCACGACCGGGCTGATCCCACTCCGCCAACCTCGTGCGCCAGGCTTCGACGCTGGGATACGGCAGCTGCAGCAGATTGCCGAGCGTGGCGGGGTCGCCCATCAGGCGCGCCATGCCTTCGGCATCGCTGGTGCGCACGCGTCGAATCTGGATGTCGGCCATGAGAAGCTCACTTGCGGCGCGCCATCATCGCCGAGCGCGCTGCCGGTGCCCACGGCCGAACTAGGGGCACGCTACAGGCGTTCGGCCACCCAGGCCTGCACCGAGGCCAGTGCCTGAGGCAACTTGGCGGCATCGGTGCCGCCGGCCATCGCGAGGTCGGCCTTGCCGCCACCCTTGCCACCGACCTGCTGGGCCACGAAGTTGACCAGCTCGCCCGCTTTCACGCGCGACACGCTGTCGTTGGTGACACCGGCCGCGAGCTGCACCTTGGCGCCGTCGACTGCCGCCAGCACGATGGCCGCTGTCTTGAGCTTGTCCTTCAGCTTGTCCATCGTGTCGCGCAGCGCCTTGGCATCGGCACCGTTCAGCATGGCGGCGAGCACTTTCAAACCCTTGACGTCGACCGCCTGCGCGAGCAGCTCGTCGCCCTGCGTTGACGCGAGCTTGCCCTTCAAAGCCGCCAGCTCTTTCTCCAGGCTGCGCACCTGGTCCATCACGGCGCCGACGCGCCCTTGCACCTCGGCCGGCGTGACCTTGAGCGTGCCGGCGAGCTTGGACACGGTCGATTCGAGTTGCTGCATGTAGGCCAGCGCGTTGTCACCGGTCACGGCCTCGACACGCCGCACGCCGGCGGCGACGCCGCCTTCGGAGACGATCTTGAACACGCCGATGTCCCCGGTGCGTTGCACGTGCGTGCCGCCGCACAGCTCGCGGCTCGAGCCGATGTCGAGCACGCGCACGTCGCTGCCGTACTTCTCGCCGAACAGCATCATCGCGCCGAGCTTTTGCGCGTCGTCCATGGGCATCACACGCGCCTGGGTCTCGTGATTGGCGAGGATCTCGGCATTGACGATCACCTCGACCTTGCGGATCTGCTCGTCGGTCATCGGCGCGTTGTGCGCGAAGTCGAAGCGCGTGCGCTCCGCGTCGACCAGCGAACCCTTCTGCTGCACGTGCCCACCCAGCACTTCGCGCAGGGCCTTGTGCATCAGGTGCGTCGCGCTGTGGTTGCGCACCGTCCTGGCGCGCTTGTCGGCGTCGACGCGCGCGTTCAACACATCGCCGAGCGCGATCGTGCCTTCGACCACGCGCACCTGGTGGCCGAACACGTCGGCCTGAATCTTGGTGGTGTCCTCCACCACCGCGCGCGCGGTCGCGTTGCGCAGCTCGCCGGTGTCGCCCACCTGGCCGCCGCTTTCGGCATAGAACGGCGTGTGGTCCAGCACCACCACCGCATCGTCGCCGGCCTTCACCTGCGGTACCGGCGAGCCTTCGACGTACAGCGCGGTCACCTTGGCGCTGTCGCGCGTGAGGCCAACGTAGCCGTGGAACGTGGTCGGCAATCCGTCGTACTTGAGGCCCGCGGCCATCTTGAACTTGGCCGCTGCCCTCGCCTGCTCGCGCTGGCGGCCCATCGCCGCGTTGAAGCCGGCTTCATCGACCGTCACCCCGCGCTCGCGGCACACATCGGCCGTGAGATCGAGCGGGAAGCCGTAGGTGTCGTGCAGCTTGAACGCGGTTTCGCCATCGACCTGCTTGGCTCCACCGGCCAGCGCAGTCTCGAGAATCTCCATGCCGTTGGCGATGGTCTGGAAGAAGCGCTCCTCCTCGACCCAGAGCACCTCGGTCACCCGCGCGCCATCCCGGCGAAGCTCGGGATAGGCGTCGCCCATCACCGCGGCGAGCGGCGCGACCAGCTTGTGAAAAAACGGTTTCCTCGCGCCCAGCTTGTAGCCGTGGCGGATCGCGCGCCGCGCGATGCGCCGCAGCACGTAGCCGCGGCCTTCGTTGCCGGGGATCACGCCATCGGTCACCGTGAACGCGCAGGCGCGGATGTGGTCGGCGATCACACGCAGCGATGGTGCCTGCAGGTCGGCGATCGGTGTGGCACCGCCGCCTTGCACGGCGTCGCGCGTGGCCGCCAGCAGTGTGGTGAAGAGATCGATCTCGTAGTTGGAATGCACGTGCTGCAGCACCGCGGTCAGGCGCTCCAGACCCATGCCGGTGTCGACACTGGGCTTGGGCAGCTTGTGCATCACACCGTCTTCGGTGCGGTTGAACTGCATGAAGACGTTGTTCCAGATCTCGATGTAGCGGTCGCCGTCCTGTTCGGCGCTGCCTGGCGGGCCGCCTGCCACCTCGGGGCCGTGGTCGTAGAAGATCTCCGAGCACGGGCCGCACGGGCCGGTGTCACCCATCATCCAGAAGTTGTCCGACGCGTAGCGCGCGCCCTTGTTGTCGCCGATGCGCACCACGCGCTCCGGCGGCAGGCCGATGTCCTTGACCCAGATGTCGTAGGCCTCGTCGTCCTCGTCGTACACGGTGGCCCAGAGCTTGTCCTTCGGCAGCTTGAAGTGCACGGTGAGCAGCTCCCACGCGTACTTCAGTGCGTCGCGCTTGAAGTAGTCGCCGAAGCTGAAGTTGCCGAGCATCTCGAAGAACGTGTGGTGGCGCGCCGTGTAGCCCACGTTTTCCAGGTCGTTGTGCTTGCCGCCGGCGCGAATGCACTTCTGCGCGGTGGCCGCGCGCGTGTACGGGCGCTTGTCGAAGCCGAGGAACACGTCCTTGAACTGGTTCATGCCGGCGTTGGTGAACAGCAGCGTCGGGTCGTCGCCGGGCACCACGGGCGAGCTGGCCACGACCTGGTGGCCCTTGGACTCGAAGAAGGTCAGGAACGTGGAACGGATCTCGGCGGCTTTCATGCACGACTTCGCAGGCAAGGAGGTCGGCCTCGAACGAGGCAACGGCAACAAGAGACCTCACAAGGCCTCTCGTGGCAGGACCGGTGATTTTAGGTGGCGGCGCGGATCAGGTAGTTTCCGGCCTCGAAGCGCACCGGCCGCTCAGCCGCATCGAAGCTGACGCCGGCCGGATCCTCGCCGTTGCGCACCGCGTCGAGTTGGCGCTGCAGCACGCGGCGCA
>DATKJN010000156.1:0-2563 GCA_035543655.1 Burkholderiaceae bacterium
CAGACCATGGGCTTCGGCAGTTATGTCGCCGCCTGCGCCGAGGTGTCGGTCAACGATGCGGGCGAGCTGAAGATCCACCGCATCGTCGCCGCCACCGACTGCGGCCATGCGGTGAATCCGCAGCAGATCGCGGCGCAGGTGGAGGGTTCGTTCGTCTACGGCCTGGGCGCGGCGCTGTTCCAGGAGTGCACGCTGAAAAACGGCCGCATCGAGCAGACCAACTTCGACACCTACCCGACACTGCTGATGAAAGACATGCCCAAGGTCGAGACGCACATCAAAGCGTCGGGCGGTTTCTGGGGCGGGGTCGGCGAGCCGACCATCGCGGTGGCCGCGCCTGCGGTGTTGAATGCCATCTTCGCGGCCACCGGCAAACGCATCCGTGACCTGCCGCTCAAGAACCACAGCTTGAAGAAAGCCTGATCGGTTGTCGAACGCGCGGTCGTGGATCCAATGCGGTGCGATGGGGGTGGCGCTGGCCGGATGGCCGGCGCTGCCGCCCGCGCACGCCCAGGCCGAGCCCGACCTGCGCACGAACTACACGATCGTCGGCGACGGCATTCCGAAGCCGCTGACGACCGATGCGCCCAACGTGGAGAACGGCCGGCGCATCGTCACCGAGCGGCAGGTGGGGCTGTGCGTGCTGTGCCACAGCGGGCCGTTCCCCGAAACGCGCTTCCAGGGCGACATCGCCACCAACCTCGGCGGCACCGGATCGCGCTGGAGCGAGGCGCAGTTGCGATTGCGCCTGGTCGACGCGTCGCGGATCAACCCGCAGACCCTCATGCCGTCGTACTACCGCACGCAGGGTCTCGAGCGCGTGAGCTGGCAGTACCGCGGCCAGCCGGTGTTGAATGCACAGCAGATCGAAGACGTGGTCGCGTTCCTGAAGACCCTGAAGGATTGACCGCATGACCCTTGCGCAGGCCTCGACGTTGTCGCGCCGCCAGTTGATGGCGGCGGGGCTCGGCGTGGGCCTGGGTGTCACGTGGCAGCCGGCGCACGCGTTGTCGGACGAACTCGCCGGTGCGCTGCGCGGCTTCACCGGCGGCGCGCCCACCAAGGAAGGCCGCGTCTTGCTCGACATCGCGCCGCTGGTCGAAAACGGCAACACCGTGCCGATCAACCTCACCGTGCAAAGCCCGATGACGGCCGCCGATCATGTGCAGGCGATCGCGGTGTTCAATGAGAAGAACCCGCAGCGCGAGGTGGTGTCGTGCAAGCTGTCGCCGGCTTCGGGCAAGGCGGTGGTGGCCACGCGCATCCGCCTGGCCACCACGCAGCAGCTGATCGCGGTGGCCAAGATGAGCGACGGCTCGTACTGGACGCACACCGTCGACGTGATCGTCACGCTGGCCGCATGCATCGAGTGACCTGATGACAACCCCCACGCTCACTCCATTCGCTGCCCCCCACGGGGGCGCAGTCGGCTTGGGGCGGCCCGGCGCCGACTGATGGCTCGAACGCTGATCCACGTGCCCACCACCGCGCGCAAGGGCGAGGTGATGGAGATCCGCACGTTGATCGCGCACCCGATGGAGACCGGCTACCGCGCCGGTTCCGACGGCCGCACGCTGCCGCGCGACATCATCCGGCGCTTCACCTGTCGCTACAACAACGAGGTGGTGTTCAGCGCCGACCTGTATCCCGCGATCTCGGCCAACCCGTACCTCGCGTTCAACGTGGTGGCCAACGCCAGCGGCACGCTCAGCTTCAGCTGGGAAGGCGACAACGGCTTCTCGCAGACCGAGAGCGCCGCCCTGACCGTCGCATGAGGCCTTGGTTCGCGACCATCGTTGCCGCGATCGCCTTGGGCTGCGTTTCGAGCGTGTGGGCGCAGGCCAGCGCCGACACGCGCCGTTCGGGCTTCGACACCATGAGCCCGCGCATCCAGTCGATGCAGCGCGACGACCTGCAGAACCCCGGCATGCTGTGGGTGGCCGATGGCGAGGTGCTGTGGAAAAAGGTGTTCGGCATCAGCTTTTCGTGCGCGCACTGTCACAACGATGCCAGGCAGAGCATGAAGGGCGTGGCCGCCAAGTACCCCGACTGGGACCCGATCGAGAAGCGCCCGGTCAACCTGAGCCAGCGCATCAACCTGTGCCGCACGCGGCACCAGCTCGTGCTGCCGCTGCCGCCCGAGAGCGTGGAGCTGCTCGGCCTGGAAGCCTACGTGGCGCACCAGTCGCGCGGCATGCCGCTGGCACCGAGCGCCGCCAAGGAGCTGGCCGAGCCGCGCGAGCGCGGTCGCAAGCAGTACGAACAGCGCATCGGCCAGTTGAACCTGTCGTGCGCGCAATGCCACGACCAGCTGCCCGGCAAGAGCCTGGCGGGCAGCTCGATCCCCGAGGGGCACGTGAACGGCTATCCGACCTACCGCCTCGAATGGCAAGGCATGGGATCGCTGCAGCGCCGCCTGCGCAACTGCCTGAGCGGCGTGCGCGCCGAGCCGCCGCCCTTCAATTCGATCGAGATGGTCGAACTCGAGCTGTACCTGGCGCAGCGCAGCGCCGGCATGAAGATCGAAACGCCGGCCGTCAGGCCGTAGCTTTCAGGCCTTCAG
>DATKJN010000157.1:0-4360 GCA_035543655.1 Burkholderiaceae bacterium
TCACTCCGGCTTGATGCCGGCGGTCTTGATCACCTTGGTCCACAGGTCGATCTCGCTTTGCACGAACTGCGTGTAGGCCGGTGCGCCCGGCGGCGGCACGATGAAACCCACCGACTCGAGCTTCTGCTTGATCTCGGCCGAGGTCATGATCTTGCGCATCGCGGCCTCGAACTTGTCGATGATCGGCTGCGGCGTGCCCTTGATCAGCGACACGCCCGACCACGACAGCGCCTGGAAGTTCGGGAACCCGCTCTCGTTCAGCGTCGGCACGTCGGGGTACAGCGGGTTGCGCTGCAGGCTGCTGCACGCCAGCGCACGCAGCTTGCCGGTGCGCACATGCTGCAGCGCCACGTCCTGGTTGATGAACATCATCGGGATCTGTCCGCCCAACAGGTCTTGCATCATCGGTCCGCCGCCGCGGTACGGAATGCCGACGATGAAGAAGCCGTTGCACGACGGCACGCCCTTGGGGCATTCGCTGGCGCGCTGCTTCAGCAGTTCCATCGCCATGTGGCCCGATGCCGCGTGCGTGTAGCCGTAGTTCAACTTGCCCGGGTTGGCGCGCACGTAGTCGATCAATTCCTTGAAGGTCTTGAACGGCGTGCTGGGGTGCACCACCAACAGGTTCGGCCCGGTGTGCACCTGCGCGATGTGGATGAAGTCCTTCATCGAGTCGTAGCCGAGCTTCGGATCGAGCCCGTGCGCCACCGCGTTCTGGCCCACGCCGGTCTGGACGAGCGTGTAGCCGTCAGGCGCCATCTTCGATGCACGCAGCGTGCCGATCGTGCCGCCCGCACCGCCGATGTTCTCGACGATCACCTGCTGGCCGAGCTCCTTGGTCAGCGGCTCGGCGATCATGCGCGCCATCACGTCGCTGGTGCCGCCCGCCGGGAACGGCGAGATCAGCTTCACAGGCTTGGTCGGCCATGCCTCCTGCGCCAGTGATGCGAGCGGCAGGCTGGCCGCCGATGCGGCGGCGCCGATGAAGGTGCGACGAAACATGCGGATGTCTCCTGTGTGATGTGCGGTTGGGCGTTTGCAGTGTGCCGCAGGTGACTGCCATGGACACATCGGGGTGGCCCCCTGGCTCCCAATATCTGGGACGACCCGGAGCGCGCCGCCTTCAGTGTGCGGCGCCTGCGCCGGTCACGTGTTCGAGCACGAACAAACGCCCCGACAGCGGCGCGGCATCGAGCGACTCGCGGCTCAGCGCCTGGCGTTCGCTGGTGATGAACAGGTCATCGCCGTCGGCCCCGCCGATCGCCACCGCAGTCGGGTTGGGCACCGGCAATGCGAGCACGCGGTCCATGCTGCCATCGGCGGCGAAGCGCACCACGCTCCAGCCGCCGCGCAGCGCTGCCCACACGCCACCCGACCCATCGATGGCCACGCCGCCGAGCCGGCCCGAGCCCTTGGGCACCGTGGCCAGCCGGCGCAGCGTGGTCTGGTCGCGCCGCACGGCATACAGCACGCCGCTGTCGGCGGCGGCGATCACAAGCGTCTGCGCGCGCGCGTCGTAGGCCAGTGCGCTCGCCGGCTCGGCGAGGTGCCAGCCGCCGACGAAGGTGCCGTCGTGCGCCAGCTCGGCCACACGCCAGCGGTCGCCATCGGCCATGCAGGCCCACAGCATGCCGTCGCTGCCGGGTGCCAGCGCGCTGCAGCGGCGGCGCGGCATGGTGGGCAGCGGATGCATCTGGCCATCGAGGTCGAGCCGGTGCCAGCCGTCGGCGCACAACACCGCGGCGCCGTTGCCGTGCGGCAGCAGCGCTTCGATCGGCTGGTCGAGCCGCGCCAGCAGCCGATCGGCCTGCACGTGCGCCAGGTGCACTGCCGGCGCCAGGCAGTCGGCCCACAGCAGCACACCGGCCTCGCCATGCCAGAACGCGTGCGCGCCTTCGAACGCCCAATCGCCGGGAATCGCGCGCACCTCGCCTTCGGGGCGCGGCACCGACGCGTCGCCGAGTTGCGCGCCGATGCGCCGTGCCGCCTCGGCAACCTCGGGGCCGAGCAGGTTGAGCCGCTCCATCGACAGGCGGAACGACGGGCCGGCGATGCTGATCGCACCGCGCACGTGGCCTTGCGGGTCGATGATCGGCGCGCCACAGCAGCGCACGCCGAGGATCATCTCCTCGTCGTCGATCGACCAACCGCGCGTCGCCGTGAGCTTGAGCTCGGCCTGCAGGCGGCGGCGGTCGGTGATGGCGCGCGGCGTCTGCGCGCTGAGCTCGATGTCCTTCACCAGCGCGTCGCGCTGCTCGGCCGGCAGCGCCGACAGGATCGCCTTGCCTTGGCTGGTGCAGTGCAGCGGCTTGCGCTGGCCCGGTTCGGTGTGCGAGCGCTGGCTGTGCGCGCCGTCGCAGCGGTCGAGCGACACCACTTCGAGGCCGTCAAGCGCCGCCAGGTAGCTGGTCTCGCCGCTGATGTCGCGCAACGCGCGCAACTCGGCGCCGGCAGCCGCCACCAGGTCGGGCATCGCATAGCTGTTGCGGGCGTATTCGAAGCAGCGCTGGCCCAAGCAGTAGACGCGGCGCAGCGGGTCGCGGCGCAGCAGTTCGCGGCCGACCAGCGTGCCGAGCAGCCGGTACAGCGTGGTGCGCGGCAGGCCGAGGCGGGCCTGCAGCTCGGCTTGGCTCAGGCCGGACTGCGCCCGGCCGACGGCATCGAGCACGTCGAGCGCTTTTTCCAGTGACGCGGTGCCGTCCGCGGCCTTGGCGGTCATCGTACGACTCCCAGATTGTGGGAACTGCGGCGGGTCTCGCACTGTACGCCGGCTTGGTCGCTGCACACCAGCCCCCTAGCATCCCGACTCGCGGCCGTCAGGGCGCGCGCGGATCGGATCCGCATCGAACGAGCCCCGAGCGAGGGCCGAGGAGAGCCAGTCGATGGACGCCGCCATCACCCCCACACCCGCTGCCACGCGCCCGCGCGTGCACGTGAGCGACGCCGCGCTGCAGCGCCTGGCGCGCGCCAGCAGCGGCTCGCTGACGACGCAGCTGTTCAAGAAGGGCTTTCGCCAACCGGTGCTGGTGGGCCTGAAGCCGCTGCAGGGCGCATCGGTGACGCGCTTCGCCGGGCGCGCCTACACGATGCGCTTCATCCCGGCACGCGAGGACATCGACACCTACGCCACGCTGACGACGGAGCCGAACGCCGACAACCTGCAATGGGTCGGCGTGGAACAGACGCAAGCCGGCGACGTGATGGTGATCGACAGCCGCGGCGATACGACCGCGGCGTCGATGGGCAACATGCTGATCACGCGCATGATGAAGCGCGGCGTGCGCGCGGTGGTCACCGACGGCGCGTTTCGCGATGGGCGCGAGATCGCGCAGATGCCGATCCCCGCCTGGTGCGCCGGCGTCACCGCGACCACGCGGCTGAGCTACCACCACGTGGCCGACTTGCAGGTGCCGATCAGCTGCGCCGGCGTCGCCGTCTACCCCGGCGACGTGATCCATGGCGACGCCGACAACGTCACCGTGGTGCCGGCTGCACTGGCCGTCGAGATGGCCGCGTTGTGCGAACTGCAGGACGATCTCGAGGCCTACCTCGCGATGCGCGTGCAACGCGGCGAATCGTTGTGGGGGCTGTACCCGCCGAGCGACGCCACGCGTGCGCAGCACAAGGAATGGGTGGCCGCCGGCCGGCCCGCCATCGGTTGAGCCAGGAGACACGCGATGCATCGGTACGAAACGATGATCCGGCGTTACTTCGACGCCTGCAACTCGGCTGACCACAAGGCGCTGGTGTCTTGCTTCACGCCCGATGCGGTGCACTACTTTCCGCCCGGGCTGCGCGACATCCCGTGGCGCGGCGCCGACACCATCGCGCGCCAGTGGATCTGGTGCGTCGAAAACCTCGGCTCGCAGTGGACGATCGAGAAGGTGCTGGTCAGCGCCGACTCCAACGAAGCGGTGATCGAGTGGACGCACTGGAAGCGCACCTTCAACACCGCACAGCGCGGCGACGAGTGGTATGTGTTCGACGAGGTGAGCGCGTTGATCCGCGAGATCCGCGCCTACTACGCAGCGCCGGCCGTCAAGGACACCGCCGCGCTGCCGCAGGTGCGGGGAACCTACATGGGTGAACTGGTGGAGTTCGACTACGCTGGGCGCGGCTATCACCTCGACGCGCCCTGAACAAACGATGGCGCACATTTCCCAATGACACGCAAGACACCCGATCAACTGCGCAGCGCGCGCTGGTTCGCGCCCGATGACTTCCGCTCCTTCGGCCATCGCTCGCGCGTGATGCAGATGGGCTACGCCGCGGCCGACTACGCCGGCAAGCCGGTGATCGCGATCGTCAACACCTGGAGCGACGCCAATCAGTGCCACGCGCACTTCAAGACGCGTGTCGA